>DASXWI010000661.1:0-4925 GCA_036503755.1 Saprospiraceae bacterium
GATCAATGAGGACCTTGAAACGGTTTCAACAAAATATAACAGCAAAGTATTGACCGGCGAAGCTCCAAAGTCCTGTGTTTTTGTTCCGTTACTTTCAGGTGGTGAAGTCAAAGGCATGATCAGCCTGCAGGATCTGGACAATGAGCATGCCTTTCCTGAAACTTCCGTAAACTTGCTCTCCACGTTAGCCAACAGTATGAGTGTGGCATTGGAGAGTGCCCGCCGCTTTGATGAAACTGTCCGCCTCCTGAAAGAAACCGAACAACGCACAGCGGAACTCTCGGTGATTAATAGTGTACAGGAAGGACTCGCCCGCGAACTTGATATTCAGGGCATCTATGAATTAGTTGGAGAAAAAATGAGGGAGATTTTTGATGCACAGGTCATCGATATCGCCACCTATGACCACAAGACCAATCTCATGGAGCTCCGATACTCTTATGAAAAAGGCGACAGATCACTGGTGCCACCATGGATACCTTCTGGCTTCAGAAAGCACATCATTGATACCGCGCAACCAATGGTGATCAATGAGAACCTGGATGAGATTGCACGTCAATTCAATAGCAAAGCTATCTCCGGCGATATGCCAAAATCACTGGTTTTTGTTCCTTTAATTTCCGGCAATGAGGTGAAAGGCATGATCAGCTTACAAAACCTGGACATAGAACATGCTTTCTCTGATTCATCTGTAAGTCTGCTGACGACACTGACCAACAGCATGAGCATAGCCCTGGAAAGCGCTCGCCTTTTTGATGAGACCAACAGGTTACTTAAGGAAACCGAACAACGTACAGCTGAATTGTCTATCATCAATAATGTACAAGATGGATTGGCCAGTGAATTGGATATCAAAGGTATCTACAACCTTGTTGGAGACCGTATTGGCGAATTGTTTGATACGCAGAGTGTACTTATCCGGTCATTTGATCATGAAACAGGGCTTGAACACTGGGAATATGCAGTTGAAAAAGGCGAACATATCCATGTTGAACCACGTCCTTTCATCTGGGCCAATAAAAAACTGATCGAAACCAAGCAACACATCCTCATCAATGAAAATTATGTAGAGACCGCTAAGAAATATGGTGGATCAGGGGTAAGCAAAGGTTTACCCCCAAAGTCAGCCATGTTTATCCCGTTGATTGCAGGAGATATCGTCATAGGTTCTGTCAGTCTCCAGAATGTGGATCGGGAAAATGCATTTACCGAATCAGATCTTCGCTTGCTGACTACGCTGGCCAACAGCATGAGCGTGGCGCTTGAAAACGCACGACTGTTTGACGAAACCACTTATCTGCTTGGAGAAGCCAAACAAAGAGCATCTGAACTGTCAACTGTCAACAGCATTAGTAAAGCGCTGGCATCTCAATTGGATGCAGATGACCTGATAAAACTTGTAGGTGATGAGCTGAAGAATCTATTTAATGCGAATATTGTTTATCTCGCCTTGCTCAATCAAAAAACAAAAACCATCTATTTTCCTTACCAGTATGGGGATGTAATGGAACCAATGAAGCTGGGACAGGGACTGACTTCACAAATCATCCTTACCGGGCAGCCCCTTCTGATCAATAAAGATCTCGCGGAGTTCAGCCACAAGAAAGGGATAGAGCGCATAGGCCTCCCTTCTGCTTCTTATCTAGGAGTACCTATTCCTGTGGGAGAGGAATTTATCGGTGTCTTAAGTATACAAAGTACTGAGCATGAAAACCGGTTTAATGAAAATGACCAGCGGTTGTTGACCACGATAGCTTCTTCTGTTGGTGTTGCATTACGAAACGCAACACTCTTTGAAGATGTCAAACAAGCCAAGATGGAAGCCGAGAAAGCCGGTCGCCAGGCTGAAAAAGCTAATGAGGCAAAGAGTGCTTTCTTATCCACCGTAAGTCATGAACTCAGAACGCCACTGACTTCTGTACTAGGTTTTGCAAAGATCATCAGGAAAAGACTCGATGAAAAAATATTCCCTGTTGTCAATAAGGATGATCCGAAAACAGAAAAGACCATAGCACAGATTTCTGACAACCTCCAGGTGGTGATATCTGAAGGCGAACGTTTAACGCACCTGATCAATGATGTACTTGACCTCGCCAAAATAGAAGCCGGGAAAATGGAATGGAACCAGGAAAATGTTTTCATTCCGGATGTAATTGAAAGGGCGATTGCCGCGACCTCTTCCTTGTTTGATCAAAAACCATTAAGACTGGTCAGGCGTATCGATAACGAACTTCCGGAAATCACTGGTGATAAAGACAAAATCATCCAGGTTATCATCAACCTGATCTCTAACGCTGTAAAGTTTACAGACAAAGGCACGATCACCTGCAGTACCCACCAGGATGATGGTGAAATCATCGTCAGCATTTCCGATACAGGTATAGGCATTGCTCCTGAAGATTTCGGCGCTGTATTTGAACAATTCAAACAAGTGGGCGGCGACACGCTTACCGATAAACCTAAAGGAACTGGTCTTGGCCTCCCAATCTGTAAAGAAATCATTGAACATCATGGTGGCAGAATATGGCTAAACAGCGAAGTAGGGAAAGGCAGCACATTTTCATTTGCCCTACCTACTGTTAAAGCCACTTCCGCCAGGCCGATACATCTTGATGATCTGGTCAAACAACTGAAAGAACAAGTAGCCAATTCGCAACTAAATGTAAAAGGACTCTCCGCCACTATTCTGATTGTGGATGATGATGACTCCATTCGTTCATTGCTGCACCAGGAATTAGGTGAAGCGGGATATCACATTAACGAGGCCAGCAATGGAAAGGAAGCACTGGCCAGCGTAAGAGCTAACAGGCCTGACCTGATCATCCTCGACGTCATGATGCCGGAAATGAATGGCTTCGATGTGGCGGCAGTGTTGAAAAATGATCCACAGACCATGGACATCCCGATCATTGTATTATCCATTGTTCAAGACAAAGCAAGAGGTTTTAGGATTGGCGTGGATCGCTATCTGACGAAACCGATCGATACAGGACTTCTCTTTTCAGAAATTGGTACCCTGCTCGAACAGGGCAAGTCAAAAAAGAAAGTCATGATCGTAGATGAGAATTCTGAAACAGTAAGTACGTTGGCCGAAGTCCTTAAAGCTAAAGGATATTTCGTCACAGAATCTGACGAACATGAACTGTTGGAAAAAGCGGTAGCCCAACAACCGGATATCATCATCATCAACTCTGCCCTCTCTAATAAACAGGATATTGTCAAAACCCTGCGGTTTGAGAATGGCCTTGAAAATGTACTATTCCTTGTTTATCAGTAACCATTGCATAATATTTACATTCATAACCGGAACCAAAAAAGAAATGGAACAGAAAATCTTAATCGTGGATGATGAACCCCATATCCGAATGCTCATCGCGCAGACGCTGGAAGATCTTGAAGATGAAGGTGTCGAATTTTTAACTGCAGAGAATGGAGAAATCGCGCTCGAAATCATTCAACGGGAAAGTCCGCAACTTGTATTCCTTGATGTGATGATGCCCAAGATGAACGGGATGGAGGTATGCCGTCGCGTAAAAAAGGAACTTGGGTTAGACCACATTTTCATCGTGTTACTTACTGCTAAAGGCCAGGAAGTGGATCGTCAGAAAGGACAGGATGTTGGAGCCGATGTATACATGACCAAACCGTTTGATCCTGAAGTTATGATTGAGAAAGCCCGAAAAGTGCTTAACCGAGCCTGAAGCATTAGCCTTACTGAAATGCAAAACAAACCGTCCGAAATGATGATCAATCGATAGCCAAAATGTCCTTACCTACATTACGATCATTGCTTGCCAAAAGAAGTGAAACCACTGCCTGGCTTCAAGCCTGGGTGGACAGGACGAAAACGGTTATCTGTATTGAAGATCAGGAACACAATGTGGTATTTGGAGTCTCCGCTTCAGGAGAAAGCCAAAACTACCCTATTCTTCTCCAGGACCAGTTGATGGGACTCGCTATTGGTGATCAGTCAGCTGATCTGATCGCGGGTTTACTATCCATCATGCTTCAGAAAGAAGCAGAGCGAAAAAAACTAGGGACAGAAGTATTGAGTCTTTACCAGGAGCTCAATGTCATTTACAATTTTTCAGAAAAGCTAACCGAGACAATTGATACGGATACGATTGCACGCCTCACTCTTGAGCAGGCTATTCATTCCATTTCATCTCATAGCGGTGTAATCGTATTGTGGGATGAAAAGAGCAAGGCCCTCACCATTCCTGCCAAAAAAGGCGACTCGCTCTTTAATGAAAATAATCTCAAAGGAAGTGCAGGCCTCTTAATTAAAATCGGATTGAGCGGACAATCCGAAATCCTCCATGATATTGCGGTGCTGAAGGAAAACAGCATTATTGAAAGCAATGTACAATCCATCATCTATGCTGCCATGAAGGTTAAACACCGGATCATGGGTGCTATCATCCTGGCGGGTAAAGAAGCAGAACAATATTCAGCAGCCCATCTTAAGTTATTGGTGACCCTGGCACAACAATCTTCTGCTGCCATAGAAAGTGCCATGCTGTATGAAAAAAATATCAGCGAAGTGCGTGAACGGGAAGAAGCTATCCTGCGTATACATGAAGTAACGAAAAAATTTGTCCCAAATGAATTTTTACGTTCATTGGGCAAAGAATCCATCACAGATGTTATGCTCGGGGACCAGGTGGAAAAAGAAGTAACTGTGCTCTTCACCGATATACGTGATTTTACTTCGCTGTCTGAAAACATGACACCGGCTGAAAATTTTCATTTTGTGTCCTCCTTTAATTCCCGGCTCGGTCCTATCATCAGGGCACATCATGGATTTATCAATCAATACCTCGGCGATTCCATCATGGCCCTCTTCCCGGAAAATCCGGAAGACGCACTTAAGGCGGCTGTCGAAATGCAACAGGAAATACAAAAACTCAACCTGGAAAGAATTG
>DASXWI010000662.1:0-4082 GCA_036503755.1 Saprospiraceae bacterium
TCTTGCTCCCTTGATCCCTTCATCTTTTCATTCTTCATTTTTCATTTTTCATTTAAGACTCATTTGTTACAAATGAGGTATTCCCCGGGTCGTTATACGTCTCCTCTCCTTCCCATTTCGCAATGACAGTTGATGCGAGGCAGTTACCGACCAGGTTGATGGTGGTGCGGGCCATGTCCATAAGCTCATCAATACCAAGGATTAAGAAAATAGGCTCAACAGGAAGACCAAAAGCAGTAGCGGTTCCCATCAGGATAACAAGTGATGCCCTGGGTACTCCTGCAATTCCTTTTGTGGTGAGCATCAAGGTGATGAGGATCAGAATTTGTTCTCCGATGGTAAGATCAATGCCCGCAGCCTGGGCGACAAATATGGTGGCGAGGGATAAGTAAAGCGTAGATCCATCGAGATTAAAACTATATCCCGCAGGTAAAACAAATGCAGCAATCTTACGAGGTACCCCAAATTTTTCCATATTCTCCAATGCTTTTGGAAGTGCGGCTTCTGAACTTGTCGTAGAGAATGCAATTGTTGCGGGCTCCATCACTGCGCGGAGAAATCTCTTAATCGGCAATTTGATAATCAAGGCTACAGGTAGAAAAACCAAAAGCACAAAAGCAATCAATGCCACATAAAGCGTAGCCAGTAACTGAAATAAATTGGCCAGGATCCCGAAACCCATGTGACCTACGGTGTAAGCAATCGCAGCACCTACCGCAAAGGGGGCGAAATACATGACTATGCCCGTAAACTTAAACATGACCTCTGTGAGGCTTTCACAAAAATCAAGCATGTGTCTTTTGTGAGGTTCCTTGACCATAGCGAGACCTATGGCAAATAATATACTGAAGACCACGATTTGAAGGACTTGCCCTTCCGCAATAGATTTGGCGATGTTTTCAGGAAAAATATGCAGGATGATTTCGTCCCAGGTGGATGGTGGAGGGACCTCAAGTGTTTCCTTCTCCGTGGTAGGTGGCAACTGTATTCCAACACCTGCTTTGCTGATATTGATAGCGACCAGACCGATTAACAGTGCAATTGTTGTAGCAACTTCGAAATACAAGATGGATTTCCACCCCATTCGACCTACCTGCTTGAGATTTGCATGCCCAGCAATACCGACGACAAGTGTTCCAAAAATCAGTGGGGCAATAATCGTCTTAATCAGCTTGAGGAATATTTTACTGACCACTTTCAATTCGGAGGCAATGGCAGGAAAATCATAACCAAACTCAGCACCGATGACCATGCTGAATAAAATCCAGGAAGTGAGATTCTTCCTCTTCCAAACCCAGTAAGCAACAGCCAGTATCGCTATCCACCTGAAGATCGCTGTAGCCGTAGCGTTAAGGCTAAAAAGACCCATAGCCTGTACTGAAGTCAATGCCGCTGCCAGGAGGACAAGAATAATGATGTATGCACCTACTCTCTTACTTACTGCCATAAATCAGTGATTGGTTTATCCGGGACTTATGTGTTCCAGATCGGGTTCAAAAATAAACAGGTTCTCAAGGTATTCAAATTTGAGATAGTGAGACAGTGAGAAAGTAAGACAGTAAGACAGTAAGAAAATATGAAATGAAAGAGGGTTCTGAAGGGAGGAGGTCCATTATTAAAATCTATACCAGAGTACATGATCATTGTGAAAATGCCAAAATCAAGCTGGCAGCTGGTAGCTGGTAGCTGGTAGCTAAAACTGATAGCTGATAGCTGATAGCCGATAGCTTAATGAGGTACCACGGAGGACACGGAGGCCCAGTCAACAGATCTGCGCTTAATCATTCTGGAGGCTGGCACCTGGTAGCTAAAACTGATAGCTGATAGCCGATAGCTGACAGCTCAGAATTACATATCTTCCGCCAAAATCAACAACTACATGTCAGATCAACCCACCACCTTTAAACAGTCGCTTACGTTAATGGACGCCACGATGATCGTTGCCGGCTCCATGATCGGTTCCGGAATTTTTATCGTCAGCGCTGATATCACGCGTAATGTAGGTAGTGCCGGTTGGTTGATCGCGGTTTGGGTGATCACGGGCTTTATGACGATCACAGCGGCAGTGAGTTATGGCGAGCTAAGTGGCATGTATCCAAAAGCCGGAGGTCAATATGTTTATCTCAAAGAAGCCTTCAATCCGTTGGCTGCCTTTTTATATGGATGGAGTTTTTTCGCGGTGATCCAAACAGCAACGATTGCTGCCGTCGGTGTTGCTTTCGCAAAATTCCTGGCCTATCTCGTACCATCGGTTAGTGAGGATCTTGTGGCATTCGATTTGGGCTTCGTCAAAATATCTCCTGCGCAATTGGTGGCCATCGTACTCATCCTCTTCCTGACCTATGTCAATACACGGGGAATTAAAAGTGGTAAGCTGATTCAAACCACATTCACCGTTACAAAACTCGCCAGTTTGTTTGGTTTGATTCTGTTTGGTTTCATCATGTTTAAAGGTGATGTTTGGACAGCCAACTGGACTAATGCATGGAACATACACAATCTTGGCAGTACCGAAACGCTGACAATCGCGGCTGCACTTGGTGCAATTGCAGCAGCTATGGTTGGTTCTATTTTCAGTAGTGATGCATGGAATAACGTAACATTTATCGCGGGAGAAATTAAAAACCCACAGCGCAATATCGGGCTTGCCCTTTTCCTGGGAACGCTTATCGTAACAGTGATCTATGTTTCCACCAACCTGATGTACACTGCCGTATTGCCTTTGGAAGAAATCGCCGGAGCTGATAAGGACCGCGTTGCTGTTGCTGCCTCTAATGCCATTTTTGGAAATGTAGGAACGGTTATCATTGCATTGATGATCATGATCTCTACATTCGGATGTAATAACGGACTGATCCTCGCAGGTGCGAGAGTGTATTATACCATGGCCAAGGATGGTTTGTTTTTCAAACCTGCCGGTGAGTTAAATAGATTTTTTGTACCTCAGTGGGCTCTTTGGGTTCAAGGTATCATCGCATGTCTTTGGAGCATGAGTGGACGCTATGGTCAATTGCTGGATATGATCTCTTTTGTGGTCGTGATCTTTTATGTGATGACCATCATGGGCATATTTATCCTGCGTCGTAAACGCCCGGATGTTCCGCGTCCATATAAAGCATTTGGATATCCTATCCTTCCAGCGATCTACATCCTGATGGGTATTTCATTTTGCATCCTGCTCATCATCTACAAACCACAGTTTACATGGCCGGGACTGATCATTACCCTATCAGGTATTCCTTTGTACTACATCGCCATGGCACGAAAGAAAGCTGCATAGGTGGAATTAATAATATACTGAATCAATTCGATGTAGAGTTGTTGTTTAAATTGGGATGTAGAGACGTGATTAATCGCGTCTCTACATCCCAATTTAAAAAAGATCAAGCAATTTGTTATAAGCACTAAACATTTCGGTATTGAAGATCAAGCTGGAAGCATAGATGGTGACGCGCATCAATGATGGATGTAGAGACGCGATTAATCGCGTCTCTACATCCATCATTGATGCAATTAATTGAATCTTTTCATCCTTTATTGAATCGATTAATTTAGATTAAGCTATAATCATTTCGATAATGAATAATCAAGCTGAAAGCTGGAAGTTGGAAGCTGGAAGCCCATCCTGACAGCTGACAGCTGAGAGCTGATAGCTTATTGCACTTTCGATCCATTCAGCTTCACATCTGCATGAGCCCATGCTTCTTTGAACTGCGCTTCTGTTTCTGTTGCTTTGTCCATTTGCTTGTTATCCTTATATGCCTGGGCCAATCCATTGAGTGCCCATCCGTTTTTCGGAAAGGTTTTCAAATCATCCAGGTAAACACGAATAGCTTCCTCTGGCTTGCCCGCATCCAGTAACACAGCTCCAAGATGATGACGCACTGAGAAAAACCAATCTGGTGGTTCGTCATAATTAAGCTGATCTTCAAGTGCGATAGCTTCTGTTAGCAGTTTAATACTCTCATCTGTTTTGCCCATAGCGGCCATGATTTCTCCTTCAAGAACTTTTTGTGCAATATCTGTAACGCTGGCCAGGGTATTAATCGCCCAGATGGTGAGTACTTTCAATGTATCCATTT
>DASXWI010000663.1:0-5947 GCA_036503755.1 Saprospiraceae bacterium
TGAAGTGCCTGAAAGATGAGTGGTATCGACCAATGAAAATGTAGTCGTCAGCACTACAAGACTATCACATCCATCCAATCTGGTAAGGGTGTCATACAATACACCCAACACTGAACTGTCACAACTTAAGGCATAGAGAAAAGTTGTATCTCCGGGTGGTATATAACTGATCGTCGTGATGACCAGGCTATCGCATCCGCTTTGATTACTGAACGTATCAGTCGTTATCCCCGCTTGCGTCCAGACGCAGGTGTTGAGTGAGATAAGTGTGGTATCAGATGGCAGTAAGGTGACCATGGTAGTCACGACCGTATCACATCCGTTTGGATTGTCGAGATGGGTGATGAATACACCAGCCGCGGATGGGTCACAGGTAGTGGATTGTTGTGTGATTTGTATAGCAGGCAGTATCGTGATGGATGTAGTGACCATACTATCGCAACCATATTCTGTCTCAAGGAGATTTTCATAAACCCCTGCCTCGGTCTCCCAGTAGAAGCCAAGCCAGATGCTATCGCCGTCACACATAGATACACTCACCTCCTGAATATAAGCAGGATAGACATCGATGACCTGAATAGAATCAGTGATATCCAGACAAGCGTCCTGTACCGGAGTGACATTGGTGATCGTATAGATGGTAGACTGGCTGATCAGGTCAATAAAATCAAGATCACTGGTGACATCCTCAAAATGAAAAGGAGTACCGGGAGAAACATCTACATCGATGTCAAGCGCAAAAGGGGTGTTGGTCTGAATGGACAAATTGGCCGTTTCGTTATCACAAATCTCTGTGTCACCGGTGAGGGCGATATGGATCAAGGGAAGGATCTCAAGCTCTACAGTATCTGCATTGGGGCAGTCGATACCATCAGTGACGGTGACACTGTACTGGCCGGATTCGTCAACTGTGATGGTTTGTTGGTGACTACCATTGGACCAGGAGTACATAGCACCTGGATGTCCGGCATCGAAGGATGCTGACTGTCCAGCACAAGCGGAAACGTCTGGTCCGAGATCAAGATCGATGAGGGGTAGCTCGGTGACCTCAATAAAAGCAATAGCCACATTACTCTCGGCACCGGATTCAGTAGTAAACTGTACTTCAACTGTACGCGGTCCGGGAGTAGGAGGGGTAGCAGTATTAGCATACCGTATCAATCGAAGAGCCTCTTTAAAATTAGTAGATCGTGCGGAACCTTGATTGGTGAGTGTAATGAGATCTGTCCCGGACCCATCAACATCAATACCTGTGACTGTACCGGTAGAAATCAGAATCTCGAAAGGTGCATCGGGTACGCTGCCACTGACGGATATGGTCATCATAGAGATGATAGCATCATACTCCATAGTGATATCTTCATCAGCGATGATGACGCCATCTGAAAGGCAGTTATAGGTTGGTGAATTAAAATCCGCATCGGTAGCTCCTGAGCTATCATTACAATCTAAATCAAGCTGAATATTGCATGGTGGGGAAGTGCTGAATTCCAGCATGGAAGTTATTGGAATCAAATCCTCGATCCCTAAAGGGAGTAGACATAGATGTGTGATGGCACCATCAGCAAGGTTGATAAGACTGATGTTTCTATCATCTAAACCGAAAAATCCTCCTATACCAATAAGAGAATTACAAACATGGGAAGCGGTTAAGCCCAAAAAAATATAGTTATCAGGATAGGAAACAATCGGGAAGCTATTTGCAGTATTATTCGTGTCTAATAACACAATCCCATTTAAGTAGGGATAGTAGATTCTTCCATTATATAGGGTAATATCTCCCAAGGCATCATATCCAGTCGACCCTAAGAGAGTTATTTCATCTGTATTTATATTTATCCTGTATAATTTATCATCATAGAAATTCATAGAGTAAAAAATACCGTTTCCAACTCCCAATAAAGTTGTAAAATGAGGTTGTCCTGGATTAGATTGAGTGTACAACGGAGTAAGACCACCATCCAATGTATCTATATCAAAAATATAAGGCACTTCAGAAATCACTAAAGTAGTATCTGGAAGAAAGGATATCCCACTTGGATAAAAATTAAAATCTGCTGGTAATTGATTATACGTACAATTACATTGCGATGAATTAACAGTGATTTTGTAGAAAATACCGGAACCTGTGCTGAAATAGGTTTGTGCCCGTAGGCAAACTGTAAAGTGTAACAGTATTGAAATGAATATGATTAATTGTATTTTCAATTAAATTGTACGTTTGGCCTTGTAAAGATAATGTAGTACACAAGTCATGCTATGTGTTGAATGCTTGTTCTGTTTTTGCAAAATACAATAAATCTGTATAATTGGGGATAGAAGGAGACAGGAAAAGTTTACTTTTTACTTCAATTTGGATTTTGGCTATTGGTTATTAAATACCAGACAAATCTGTCTCCCAACAAAACTTCTTAATTCGATATTCTATAATCCTTATTCAGTATTCTACCATAATTTCTTCGTAGCCGAATAATGCGTTCCCTAAACCTTTGAGAAAGATTGGGTAGACTTCATTATACCTGACAAAATCCGTTTCACCAATACCGGACCAGTGTAAATAAACCCAGAATACACCTGTACCAAATCCGCTCCTGCATCCATGTGCTTTTTTGCACCGGAATAATCTTCAATACCACCGACACCAATGATGACAAAGCGACCGGCACTTCTTTCTGAGAGATAACGAACTACTGAAGTAGACATCTCCAATATCGGCGCACCGCTTAAACCTCCAGCTCCGATATCCTCAACGATCTGCTTTGACTCTTTCAATCCATCCCTGGTAATCGTCGTATTCGTAGCGATGACGCCGGTGAGTTTTGTTTCGATGATGATGTCCACGATCTCATCCAGTTGTTGCGGCGTGAGATCAGGCGCGATTTTTAGAAAAACAGGTAAGGCTTTTTGATTTTGTGACTGCAAGGTGCTGAGCAATCGTGTCAATGGTTCTTTTTCCTGCAGCGAACGAAGTCCTGGTGTATTGGGAGATGAAACATTTACGGTGAAATAATCCACCAAGTCATAAAGGGCTATAAAACATTTGAGATAATCACTTACGGCCTCTTCATTTGGCGTGTCTTTGTTTTTACCAATGTTAGCACCGATGATCAGTCCTTCGGGACGCTTTTTCTTTAATCGTGCGGCGAGCACTTCGACTCCATCATTATTAAACCCCATCCTGTTGATCAATGCCCTGGATTGGATGAGCCTGAATAATCTTGGTTTTGGATTGCCGGATTGAGGCCGTGGTGTGATGGTGCCCACTTCGATATGACTAAAACCAAGCACCGCCATGGCGTGCATAAACAAACCATTCTTATCAAATCCCGCTGCCAGACCGACGGGGTTCGAAAATTTCATTCCCGCGACTGTTCTTTCAAGGGAAGGATGCTTTTTCTGAAAAAGTGCCTTACACAATGCTTTCACTCCCGGAATCTTCAACAAAGCCATAAACCACCACATCGTGATATAATGTGCTTTTTCAGGATCGATCCGGAAGAGGATGACTTTCAACAAACGGTACATGGCTGCAAGATATAACCCCCGGAGAATTTTTAATGATTGAAAATCATTCATTTAGGCAAATGATCATCCAATTCAAATTACGAATTACGAATTACGAATGATGATCTCGTAATTCGTAATTCTTAAATATTTGCTGGCTATTTCTACCTAATTTTGAAGCCTGTTCTAAAACACAATGACTATGAAAACGATATTGACCGGAATCCTCATGACCCTGACCACCACCTTCCTCATGAGCCAGGAAGGAAATCCAAATACCATGTCCGTCATGGTCAATGGCAAAGAATACAAGACCGAACCACACCGTATTAAAATTGGGGCCTATGGCTACATCACAGGTAATGCCATCAGTCCAGACATCTCCCTGCGTATCTGGCTCGGCTCTTATGACGGCAAAGATCTCAATGAGCCTGGAAAATACCTGGTGATAGGTGAGCATGACAACCCTGCTAAAGAGGACAGCATCACTGCAGCTTATATGACCGGCCAATACAAAGGCATCGCCTACGTCAAATATGTAGAAGAAACAAAGTCACCAAGAATGGAATACCACGTGGGCGAATCCAAATGGAATGGTGAAACCATCAATGTTGTCAATACGGCTGATGGATACCAGGACATTACATTCAATGTCACCCTTGACGGATCTACCTGGAAAGAAAAAACATCCACCACTGCCTTCGGCGGCCTAAATCGTCTGACCAACAAACTAGAAGACAAAGCAGTGACCGGCGCCACCGGCTATGAACAAAACATAGATCCGGAAGGAGCAGGGTATAAGAAACAGAAAGAGCTTGATGTGATTAAGTTGACGGAAGGGAAGGTAAAGATCAAGCTGAAAGGCTAAGGCTGAGGATATAAAAGGATGTAGAGACGCGATTAATCGCGTCTCTACATCCTTTTATTTAAAC
The DNA here is from genome assembly GCA_036503755.1 of Saprospiraceae bacterium. Lineage (GTDB taxonomy): Bacteria > Bacteroidota > Bacteroidia > Chitinophagales > Saprospiraceae > Opimibacter. The sequence goes on from DASXWI010000663.1 coordinate 4,437, forward strand.
GTGCTGAGGCGAAGGAAAATGCAAGGGGCAAGGGGCAAGGGGCAAGGAACTTTTCGATTCTTCCATTCGCACGGAGTACACGGGGCACACGGAGTATTTCTCAAAAGATCAATAATTTTGAAAGTATCTATTGCAATCTGAGAGCTGAGAGCTGATAGCTGATAGCTCTTCAATCTTCTTGATCTGGAATCAAGTCCAACTTATCCCTCAGCTGATGTATCAGCGGATTCTTGGAAGAAAGGATATCAAATTTTTCGCGGTTAGATAAAAGCTTTTTAGGTTTTATTAATTCCTTGCTTTTATCGAGGTCTGGATCGATATCGACGACGATCTGGAGATCAGGTATGCGGATGAGGCTACGAAGTCCATCCATCAAGGCAGATTCCGCAGTGATCCTGTTTTTACCGGTTTGATTTCCAGTACGAATGGCAATTGTTTTTTCATCCTTGATTTCTACAATCGCCTCGGCCATCGTCTGCCTGAGTGATGGAGAGGAGTGTGCTTCCATGTACTCTTTCCAAAGATCCAGGATGGGAGGAAGCGTCAGGACAGGTACTTTCTTTTTCTCCTCATCATGAGCTGTCTCCGCTTTTTTACGAAGATTTCCCAATCCTTTCAGCGATGGAATCGCAAAATCTGTAACCTGGTCTGAAAGTGAACTTAAAGGAGATATGACTTCTGCTCTTTCCTCCTTTTTCTTTTCTATTATTTTCTCAACAGGATCAGGGCTTTTTACCGGAGGAGCAACTTCTTCTGTAACGAACGATGGAGGAGGAGTGGCATCTGCATTCTTACTTCCGTTTGTTATCGGAGGCGATGAAGGGGTGATTAATTGATCAGGCTTTTTTTTTTGAAGTTCCTGCATCATCGGTGCATCAGCTTCCTGGCGCCGGTGCATATAACACATCCTGACGAGTGCCATTTCGATGTGCAACCATTTGTTGAGTGCGCGGCTGTAATTGATCTCACATTGATTGATGAGATCGAGATAAGTGATCAGGGAAGATTTGCGGATAGCTTCCGCTTGATTTAAGTATCTCACCTTTATTTTTTCTCCATGCGTAAGCAATGCAGCAGTGGCAGTGTCTTTGCAAAGAAGAATATCACGAAGATGTTCTGAAAAGCCGGAGATAAAAGCTTCGCCATCGAAACCTCGTTTCTGTATATCCGCAAGTGTCAGAAATACGGATGAAACATCTTCACGCATGAGTGCATCCGTCATCGTAAAGAAATAATCATAATCCAACATCTGCAGATTCTCAAGCACACCTGCATACGTGATGTTGCCTTTAGACTGGCTGGCAATACGATCGAAAATGGACAAAGAATCTCTAAGAGAACCATCTCCTTTCTGACTGATGATCACCAGCGCCTCATCTTCGGCTTTGATGGATTCATTGGTACAAATCGTCCTCAAGTGTGCGGCCATTTCAGGCACCGGGATTCGACGGAAGTCAAAAGACTGGCAGCGGGAGAGGATCGTTGGTAAAATCTTGTGCTTCTCGGTAGTC
>DASXWI010000664.1:0-3965 GCA_036503755.1 Saprospiraceae bacterium
AAACCACGATTATTAAGCCCCTCAAGCCAGTCAACTTCCATACCTAATAGGTACAGAGCGTGGGCTTTATCCATCAGGATGCGGATACCTTCAAATTCATAAATGGTATCCTGATCTTTTGGCTCATCAAATCCAAGTAAATAGGAGAAACCGGAACAACCTCCTCCTTTGACACCGACCCGGAGGCCATAATACTCAGGTATACCCTGCTCATCACGGATGCGAAGGAGTTGACTAATAGCCCCTGATGTCAGGGAAATGGGTGATGAAATTTGGGTTTCAGCCATTGATATTCATTAAATCGAGGTGTAAAGATAAATATCCCAACGATTTAGCGATTAAAACACTCAGACAAGGCAGACGGTTCATTCCTGCTTTGCTATTTTTGCCACATGACCTGGCAACTTATTTTAGGATTGACGATACCTTCTGTAGTCGTTTTAGTGGCAGTATACCTGATGTTTAAGCAATATTTTCAGCACCAATTGCAAACTCACCTCTTTCATTCCAAAAGAGAAAAGACACAAACTACCCTCCCATTAAGATTACAAGCCTATGAAAGACTGATCATGCTATGTGAACGGATCGACCTGACTGAACTTGTTTTACGGTTAAAGACTCCTGATACCTCGGCTGGTGCTTTAAAAGCTGCCCTTCTAATAGCCATTCAGCATGAATATGAGCATAATCTTACCCAGCAGTTGTATGTGTCTGAAGAACTCTGGAATATCCTGATTGTCGCCAAGAACAAAACCATGGATCTCATCATGCTTGCGGGCCATGGGTTGAATGAAAATGCAACTGCTGATGACTTTGCACAAAACCTGGTCCGAATGGCATCAGAAGAAACTTCCCTTCCATCGCAAATAGCTAAACAAGCCGTCAAAACAGAATCGGGATTATGGCTCTAACGACCCGCATATGGTTATTGGTGATCATTGCCTTATGGCAAGTTGGATGTACAACGGTTCAGCATATCAGTAATACCAAGGTCGGTTATGAACCCATAAGCACAACTACTACAACAGAAACGGATGCTGACGTAACAGCGATGATCCTTCCTTACAAGGAAAAGCTGGATGATCAGATGAATGAAGTGTTGGCCAACATCAAACAAGAGATGGTCAAAACGAAACCTGAGTCAACGCTTGGGAATTGGTTTACTGATGCGATGTTATCTGCTGCCCTCAAAGTGGATCCGGAGGTAGATTTTGCAGTTGCTAATTATGGCGGATTGAGAATTCCATCCTTATCAGCAGGTCCGTTAACACGTGGAGAACTGTATGAATTGTGTCCCTTCGACAATACGATCCTTATTGTTGAAGTTCCTGGAGACATTCTGGATACTTTTTTACAACATATCGCTTTGTCAGAGGGATGGCCCGTCAGTAAGGGAATCCGGATGATCATTAAAGACAGAAAAATGATCAATTGCACCATTGGAGGAAGGATGATTGATCCTGCAGTAACGTATAAAGTTGCCATGCCTGATTATGTAGCTAATGGTGGTGATGATATGAGCATGCTCATTCCATTGCCAAGAGTCCAAACAGGAATTATCCAAAGAGATGCTTTGATCGCATACGCACAAGATGCTACCAAGAACAACATGGATGTAAGTGCCATCATCGAGGGCAGAATTATTAAACAATAAAACCTGGGTTAGCCATGTGGACACGTAGAGAATTTTTACATCGTTCAGCAGGTGCAGGAGCCGCGCTTTCACTTCCTGGATGGGTCAATACTCCCCTTTTCCTGAAGGAAGAAATAACCAATCTTGTTATCCTGCATACTAATGATGTGCATAGCCGGGTAGATCCATTCCCCCAAGATGGATCGAAAAATGCGGGATTCGGTGGAGCAGCAGCAAGAGCTGCATTAATTGAAAAAATCAGGAGCGAAAACGAACATGTACTATTGCTGGATGCAGGAGATATTTTCCAGGGGACACCGTATTTCAATTTTTATCTCGGTGAACTTGATATTAAATTGATGTCGGCAATGAAATATGATGCGACCACGATGGGTAATCACGATTTCGATGGTGGTCTTGAAAATTTCGAAAAACAAATCAGGGAACACGCACAATTTCCTGTCATCATATCGAATTATGATTTTAGTGACAACATCATGCATGACCGACATGTACCCCGAAAGATTTTTCAGAAAGGAAATATCAAAATTGGTGTTACCGGTGTAGGTATTGAATTGGATGGACTTGTTCCACAATCTCTTTATGGAAACACGCGCTACCTTGATCCAATAGGCATGGCTTCACAACAAGCAGACATACTTCGTCACGATGAAAATTGTGACTATGTCATATGTCTCTCGCATCTTGGTTATAAATATGATCGTGAAAAAGTAAGTGATATCGCCCTTGCTCAAAACAGCAGAAATATAGATCTGATTATCGGTGGACATACACACACGTTTATGGATAAGCCAGACTACTTCAGAAATAAAGAAGGAAAAAATGTCATCATCCACCAGGTGGGCTGGGCAGGCATCCGGTTGGGAAGAATTGACGTTACGTTCGAAAAAAATAAACCGCACGAGTGTATTTCCTGTGAAGGCATCTGGATAAAAGAAAGTTGAAAGACTCAATGAAAACAGGATACTTCAAAAGGAAGAATTGATGCTCAGTGGTTTATTGAAGGATGAAATAAAAATGTATATCGCACAGTATTTCAGTATCTTAGAATATAATTGGCGATATTGTTTAAAAATAAGGTGCGGAGTCTATCACAACGATTTTTTTTTTGATCTTTGTCCAATTCCTAAGTAAGTGCAAAGCAGAAAAAGCGTGGAAAGCAAAGCTCATCCGACTCATGGACTCCCCCCGGAGCAATTCGCCGGTCAGGCTTTAGGAATCATTCAATAACCTTGTAGATTGTCAGATATAATGGTGCAAGACTGCCTTGCCGTATGGAATGGGTGTCTCAACGTAATACGTGAAGAGATAAGTGAACAAAGTTTTCGAACATGGTTTGAACCCATCCGTCCGATCCGCTTGCATGACAACACACTGACCTTACAAGTTCCAAATCGATTTTTCTTTGAATGGCTGGAAGAGCATTATCTCCCGGTATTACGAAAATCCATTCGTCAAACATTAGGTCCAAAAGCTAATCTTGAATACAACTATGTCAAAGATGATCCCTGGCAAAAAAACGGCAAAAGGAAACAACCTGCAACAGCGCCTGCAGGTGAAGTTGAAAATGACATTCGAAACCCCTTTGTCATACCCGGTATTAAAAGGCTTAAAATTGACCCCCAGCTCAACACGACCTATACGTTTGAAAATCTCATTGTAGGAGATTGCAATCGTTTAGCTTGTTCTGCTGCGGAAGCAATCGCTAATAATCCAGGTGGCACTGCCTTCAACCCACTTTTTATCTTCGGCGATGTAGGTCTTGGAAAAACACACCTTGCACAAGCCATCGGCAATGCCGTTGTAAAACAACGTGAAGACAAAACCGTGTTGTATGTGAGCTCTGAGAAGTTCACCAACCAGATTATTGAAGCGATAAAAAACAATGCGGTCAGTGACTTCACTAACTTTTATCAACTGGTCAATGTCCTGATCATCGACGACATCCAGTTTCTCGCCGGAAAACAAAAAACACAGGAAATTTTCTTCCATATTTTCAATCAATTGCACCAGAGTGGCAATCAAATCGTATTGACCTCTGACCGTGCACCAAAAGATCTGCAAGGAATGGAAGAAAGGTTGATCAGCCGCTTCAAATGGGGCTTATCCGCCGACCTTCAGGCTCCTGATTATGAAACAATGATGGCTATTCTTGAACATAAATCAACCGTAGCCGGAATCAACTTTTCTCCTGAAGTCAAACATTATATCTGTGACAACATCCGTCACAATATCCGCGAACTTGAAGGTGTCATCGTGAACCTTATCGCTCACGCTTCTCTGACCCGCAAGGAAATCGATATAGAACTCG
>DASXWI010000665.1:0-10222 GCA_036503755.1 Saprospiraceae bacterium
AAAGTAGCTCCACCTATTCTGCGGCTTTTCACTTCTACAGAAGGAGTTGTGTTCTCGAGTGCTTTTCCAAATAATTCGTGAGGGTTCTGACCGGACTTCTCAGAAAGAAGATCCATGGCGTCATAGAAGATCTGATAAGCAGTGCTCTTTTTGCCTTCCCACATCATGTTGTTGACGAAACGGGTTACGACAGGGTCACCATATCTTGGATCGGGTTGAATAACCCTCAGTTTTGGTTTTCTTTTCCTCATGATTGGTATTATCTACTATTTCTTAGGTCTTTTTGTTCCGTAACGTGATCTTGATTTCAGACGGTTGGTAACCCCTGCTGTATCGAGTGCTCCACGTACGATGGTATAACGAACACCTGGCAGGTCCTTCACCTTTCCTCCACGGAGGAGAACGATGGAGTGTTCCTGGAGGTTGTGGCCTTCTCCTGGAATATAGGCGATGACCTCAATACTGTTTGTCAACCTTACCTTCGCTACCTTCCTCAGAGCCGAATTTGGCTTCTTAGGGGTAGTGGTATACACACGGGTGCAGACACCTCGCTTCTGAGGGCAAGCATCCAATGCACGAGCTTTGCTTTTATAAACAACCTTCTCGCGACCTTTCCTAACTAACTGATTTATAGTAGGCATACGTTATTTTTTCCTATAATTTTAGACGCCTTTTTTGAAAGCGAATGCAAAGATATGACTATTTGTTCGGATACTTGGTATACCCTTCCCAATTAATTACAGTAATTCTCAGGAGATTAGGTAAATCAAGTGAGAAGTGAGCAGTGAGCAGTGAGAAAAGTATAGTGAAAGGCAAGCTGTGTGCAGTTTGTAAAGATTGTGTTAATTGAGTTTAACGCAAAAGGGGAAGAGACAAGTTATCTGATCAGCGTTATGTGCTCAAAGTGCTGGATTGCGATTGTTCAGCTTCCATTAAAATTAATCTGTATGTGTAAACACCTCGCAAACAATTGCTACCATAGAACAAGCCATCCCAAGTCACTTCCAAATGGTGATCTATAACCTGGGGCGAAAGAAATTTCGTTACCCCTGCGATCAAAAACAAAAAGGGATTCAATCCTGATAGCTCAAATACTTAAGGTCCCATTTCGCAGATGAATAAATAGATCATCCTGGAATATCTTTGGTTATGCCAACATCGATTCAAATCAGAAAAGCCATTGCATCAGATCTGCCGGCCATGCATGCTCTTGTCCTCGAACTAGCCGAATACGAAAAGGGATTACACAAAGTGACAACTACACCAGATTCGTACCTGAAGGATTTCACAAATAATGTATTTCAAGGTTTTGTCGCCGAAGTGGATGGTGAAATCGTTGGCATGGCACTCTATTTCCTTGCCTTTAGCACCTGGCGTGGAAGAATGATGTACCTGGAAGATTTTATTGTAAAGGAATCTATGCGTGGGCAGGGGATTGGGAAGCTGTTGTTCGAAGCCTTTCTTGAAGAATCTAAAAACCAGGATGTCGCCTTAGTCAAATGGCAGGTGCTCCACTGGAATGAACCGGGTTTGAATTTTTACCGGAAGTATCCAACGGTGATGGATGATGAGTGGGTGGATTGTAAGATCTACTTTGGTGAGCAGTGAGCGGTGGCAGTGAGCAGTGAGCAGTGAGTCGTCAATCGAAATGGGTGAGCGGTGAGCGGTGAGTAGCCTTCTGGAAGCTGGTAGCTGGCAGCAGGCAGCTAAAATCACTGCCCCGCGCGGATGTAACTCCAGCCTTCTTCTTGTTTCATGATGACTTCAAGAATACCTGCTTTTACATATCCTGATTCGGGGATGATTTCTTCTTTGCTGATTTTTCTTTCCTTGAGCGTATTCTCGCAGGCAACAAACTTGACTCCTTTACCATTGAGTTCTTTCAACTTAGGATACACTACGGTAAGTTTAGTACGCAATATATCCAGGCCTGCGCTATGGCATACTACTTCAATTTTGGAATTAGGAGCAGCAGCGAGCAAATTGCCAAGTTGTTTCACTAAAACTTTATGAACAGTGGTATCCGCAGAAGTTAATTGCATAACAACTTTGTGCTCATCGTTACTTACAACATCCGAAGCGGACTGGGCATGCAAATACGATCCAATAAAGAGGGCGATGAATAGGAATACATAGTTTTTCATAACTCAAGTTTTTAGCGAAATTGATAATCGACCCCGGTCACTTGTGTTAACAAAGTTTGAGGGCCATCCAAAATTTTTGCAGCAAGTGGTGGTGTTGGTGTAACAGGTGAATTTTCTTTCAGATACTCCTTCATCACTTCGTGCAAAGTAAAAGATGAATTGGAAGGGTCCTTGACTCCTTTCAACCTGCAGATCATATCTACAGGATCACCATCTCGTTCGCAAGCACAGATTGTATACATTTTTTCAGGATCCAAAGGTTGACCACCTATGGTTATACGCTGTATCCGTTTACCTTTTTCTCCAAATGCATAGAAAGATACTTCCATTCCTTTGAATTTAACCACCCAACCCCCAAAACGTTCAGCAGCATTTTTTGCAAATACATTATTAAGTTCTTTTTCAAGCCACTCTCGTATTTGGGATCCGGACACTTTGCCTGACCTGATCGGACTATCTACTGGCAACATATCAAAAATGAATCCTTCTGTCACCGGGATATTACCCGTCTCATCTGGTGTTGTACGTGGTGGACAAAATCTGAATCCATTTGATAAAACAATATCCACTTCCTTTATCTTCCAGGCAATGGCATCAAGGATCATCGTATCAATCGTATTTTCTACAACAAAGTAACGATACAGCGGAAGCGTACTATAACCAACAACCTTATTGATATCCTCATCAAACGGATCTTCCATGGATTCGATCATGGCTAGCATGTCCTTGTCCGCTTTCACATCATTAACATTCAATTCTATGAGTTCATACGTATCTCTTACAACCTTACCATCTTTCACTGCTAACTTAAGGCTTCCAACAAATGAACCAAAAGCACCTGGTTCTACTACTTTAGCATAGGTGCATTGAATAGGCACCCTCACACGTTCGTGTGTATCTCCGCCCAGTATATAGTCTACTCCATTGCATTGTGGAAGGTTAGCGAGATGGATTTGCTGGGACAATCCTAAATGAGCAATCACGATCACGAAATCACACTTTTCATCTTCTTTCAATACCGACACATAATGCGCAATATTTTCTTCTGGAGGCGTGTAAAGAATTCCTTTGCTGTAATTAGGTGACTGACGTAGTGGAACCATTGGATCTGTGTATCCAAGAAAACCGATTTTCACTCCACGGATATTCCAGATGTGATAGGGTAGAAAAATTAACTCTCCTTTTTTTCCTTCACCAAGGTCATGATACATGTTTGCGCAGATTTTTGGGGCATCTAATGCTCCCAGCAGTGTCTGCATATTTCGTTTACCGTAGATCACTTCCCAATTGCCAGGAAGGTATAAATCATACCCGAGTGAATTTAGTACCGGAACAAGTGCTTTACCCGTTGTTTTGACTGAAAGTTCACTGCCCTGGAACATGTCGCCTGTATCCATGATAAATGTATCCGGATTCTCCTTCCTTGCTTTTTTAAAATAAGTAGCCATGTGCGCATAGCCTCCCGTTTTTCGAAATACAGCTTTATCATTTTCCCAGAACAATTCATCATGAGGATGCACCTGGCAATGGACATCCGTAGTTTGCAAAATATTCAGTATATATTCCTTGCCGGGTTCAAATACAGATTTGGTATTGGACGAATCCATTGATGCAGCGCTTGCAACTACAGGACTTATTGCAGCAACTCCAGTGGCTACGCTTAGTTTCTTAAGGAATGATCTTCTGTTATCGCTCATTTTATTTCATGACTGCGCTTGCGGAATTCTTTTGTCCTTCAAGGATAGGTTTGAACGGCCCATACTTGTGTTGTTTTTCTGTAAAGGTATCTGCAAATGGACCAAAGGGATAATCAACCGGCTTTTTAGTAATATCGGGCCAGTCTGCGGGCACTTCCATATGAGGCCTGCTTTGAGAATTAACAAATGCCGCTACATCCCATGCTTCTTCATCCGTAAGCGTCGGAAGAATGTAGGAGACCCCTTGAGGCATATTGTATTTGGCATATTTAGCAAAATTTGATATTCGATACAAACCTGCGCCGTCATTATAGCTTGACATCCCCCACAATGGAGGGTAGAGATACTCATTTCCTTTTGGTGTTTTTTGACCTTGGCCATTAATCATGTGACATGTGATACACTTCGCCTCATAGACCAACTTACCTTTTCCAGGATCAGCTTCACGATCCATATATGCCAGATCTTTCAAGCCTGCTCCATTCGGTTTAACTCCTTTTTCTACATTAGTCCCCAGGAAGATAATATATGCTTTGATGGCTTGCATTTCTTTACTCAACGTATCCAATGCTGTTCCATTAAGACTTCGTTCGATGCAATCGTTGACTCTTTTATAGATATCTTCAATAGCTCCACTTCTCACTCTGAACTTTGGATAGGTTGATGCAACGCCCGAATAATTATTTCCGAAGATTTTAGTACCTGCCTCCAAATGGCAATTCTGACAATTCATGCCATTGCTGATCTGCATGACGATTCCTTCCGGGCCAAGGTATTTAGCTGTATGAGCGATTAAATCTTTTCCATACAATATTTGAGCTTTCAAAGATTCGCTTTTTACACTGCTTATATCAGGAGCTGACCAGAATTCTTCTTTCACCTCAATTGATTCCGTCGTTTGTTTTTGCCGCCAGGAATTGAGTTTTTTCTTTATGACTTTGGAGATATCCTCTCCTTGAAAATAAGCAATAAGTAGAAGCATAATAGCTCCAAGTATAAACATCAATAAAGACTTTAGCAGGCTTATAGCATTTGCTAATCCATCCAATCGATGCTTTTGCTTTTCCATGATGGATTATAAAAATCCTTAGTGTGGAAGTCTTTCACGGTAGTAGCCATACACCCAAGTCCCGGCAATAGCGCTCAGTAGTGTAACAGCGATGACAGTAGCTCCTGCACCAATTAATGCAAACAATGGTCCGGGACAAGCGCCAGTAATGGCCCAGCCTAATCCAAATAACAATCCACCGTATACTTGTCCTTTATTGAATTTTTTGGAATGCAATTCAATGGCTTCACCATAGATGGTTTTAATCTTAAACCGTTTGATGAATAAGATAGAAAGAGCACCTATGACTACAGCACTGCCAATCACCCCGTACATATGAAAAGACTGGAAACGAAACATTTCCTGAATACGGAACCAGCTGATGATTTCAGCCTTCACGAAGACTATTCCAAATAAAATTCCAACAATAAGGTATTTGAGATTATGGTACCATTTGTGAGTAAGGTGGCTTTCATTAAGCGCCGTGGTATCAAGCGTCCTTACTTTAAACTCTTCAGCCGTTTCGATGCCGTCAATTAAAATATTATCAGATTCATTCTCTTTCATGCTGAATTTGTTTTATAGGGAGAGTATAAATGGAAGGATGAAATTGGCCATAATAATCCCACCCATCATAAAACAACACGTGGCCACCAATGATGGCCATTGTAAGTTAGAGAGCCCCATGATCGCATGACCGCTTGTACATCCTCCTGCATACCTTGTACCGAAACCGATCATAAAGCCGCCAACCACCATCATCAGAAATCCCTTTACCGAAAATAGTGTGGACCAGTTAAAAATATCTACCGGTACAATGGAGTCATAATTGGTTATACCATAACCTGAAAGTTCTGCTGCCAAATCAGGATGTATAATCACTGGGTTTGGATCGGCAAGCAAACTCACCGCTACAATTCCTCCCAAAAGAATACCCGCGACAAAAAACAAATTCCAGACTTCTTTGGTCCATTCGTATTTAAAAAATGGAATGTTCGCCGGGATGCAAGCTGCACAGATGTGTCGCAAGGAAGATGAAATACCAAAAGACTTATTCCCGAGGATCAATAAAATCGGTACGGTAAGTGCGATCAGTGGCCCAGCTATATACCATGGCCAGGGATTTTTTAAAATATCCAACATGCTATGCAAATTATTGTATAAAAGTATGATTATACTCTATATTATCAACTTATCCTTTCAGGAAAACAGCCTTGACAACCTGGTAAAGAATGTTTTGATGATATTACTTCATGACTTTGGTCTGGCAGACATAATCTGTTTTCGGCAATGAAGTTTTAGCGATAGCGTTGTATCCTCCTGAGATTTCGGTGAAGTTTCTGTATCCCCTGGCCTGCAGAATACTTGCTGCAATCATACTGCGATAACCACCAGCGCAATGAATAAAAAAATGTTCATTGGGGTTAATTTCTTTAACCCAATCGTTGATATATGCCAATGGCTTATTGTAGGCCTGCTCAAGATGTTCGGATGCATATTCGGTTTCCCTACGGACATCAATGACGGTGTCCTCCCCTATCTTCACTTTCGAAGCAAAATCCGCAGCAGAAATTCTATTGACGGTATCAATTTCCTCACCTTCATCCACCCAAGTCTGGAAACCGCCTTTCAGATGTCCCAAAACATTATCAAAACCTACCCTGCTGAGACGTGTTACAGCTTCCGCCTCGCGGCCTGGATCATTGATCAATAATATTGGCTGCTTTACATCAACAATCATAGCTCCAACCCATGGAGCAAATTCACCGGTGAGTCCAATATTAATGGATTGAGGAATATGCCCTTGTGCGAAATGTGTATTACTACGTGTATCAAGCAACAAAGCCCCTGTTTCTTCGGCAGCTACTTCAAACTCCTTAGGACTCAATGCACGTAATCCATTATTTAACACATTTTCGAAACTCTCATAACCTTGTTTATTCATGGCCACATTCATACCAAAATAGGCAGGTGGAGGCAACAGGCCGTCTGTCACTTCTTTGACAAACTCTGCTTCTGTCATATTGCTTCTGAGTGCGTAATTAAATTGCTTCTGATTTCCGATCGTCGAGACCGTTTCTTTGCTCATGTTTTTACCGCACGCGCTACCAGCTCCATGTGCAGGATAGACGATAACATCATCGGAGAGTGTCATGATTTTATCCCGAAGGGAATGATAAAGTATTCCGGCCAATTGCTCCATGGTCATCCCTGCCCCTTTCTGGGCAAGATCGGGTCTTCCTACATCTCCTATAAATAAAGTATCTCCGCTGAAGATCGCATGATCTTTTCCATTTTCATCCTTCAAAAGATAGGTAGTGCTCTCCATGGTATGTCCGGGAGTATGCAATGCCTTAATGGTAATATTCCCTATTTTAAATTCCTGACCATCTATTGCCCCGATGAACTCAAATGAAGGTTGAGCATTTGGACCATATACAATCGGTGCTCCCGTTTTTTTGCTCAGATCAAGATGGCCAGATACAAAGTCAGCATGAAAATGGGTTTCAAAGATGTATTTCAATTGAACACCATCCCGCTGCAACCGGTCCAGGTAAGGTTGGATTTCCCGCAATGGATCGATAATGGCTGCTTCCCCATTGGAGGTTATATAATAAGCGCCTTGTGCAAGACAACCCGTATAAATCTGCTCTACATTCATTTTCTATTCGTTAAATTTTCTGCTACTTCCAAAGTTGAGGCTAATATATTGAGGTACAGTATACTTTTGGCCTCAAATCGACTTTATTTCAGGTTTGTTTTCCCCAATCTATAGATTTTACCATCTTCAGAACAAATCAACCCATGGCTAGTTCAAGCCATTTTTCTCCCAAACATGTTTGGTAAGGACAACCCGTTAAAATTACCAATATTGGCGAATTTCGGTATAGGCCTTAATGATCCCTGGCCATAAGACTAACCGCCAGTTCCTTTAGTGGCGAAATATTTAGATGACTCAGTGTATCCAATTCATCAAGGCCTGTTTCAAAAAAGGAAGTTTGAAGTTTCTGTGTATAATTTCTGACATTCCTTTTCTCATATAAATCAAGAATAGGGTTGAAATCCTGATCATCTGCTGCCTGCGCATAGTCTTTGAGGAATGCTTTCTGATCGGGAGGTGATAATGTATTGAAGGTATGCACGAAAAGAAAATTCTTTTTCCCTCTGAGAATATCTCCGCCTTTTTGTTTACCCGTGATGTTTGATTCCCCAAAAACATCCAGGAAATCATCCTGGACCTGGAATCCCATTCCCATCATTTCACCAAACTGATTTAGGGTTTCTACCTCCTGATGACTTGCTCCTGCTAAGACGGCACCCAGTTTAAGACTGGTACCTATCAGACAACCTGTTTTCCGCTTTATCATATCAAGATATTGCTCTTCTGTAGGCGAGGTCATTTTTTCAAAATCCATATCCAACTGCTGCCCTTCACATATTTCAAGCGAAACCTTTGTCATCAAGGAACAAAGGGTTGCACCTATATCTTGTTGTCTTCCTGCTTCAAGCAACAAATCAAAACAACGAATTAACATAGCATCTCCGCTAAGAATGGCATTATTACGGCCATAAAGCATATGCACGGTTTTCTTTCCCCTGCGCAAAGGGGCTTCATCCATGATGTCATCATGCATCAGGCTGAAATTGTGAAAATATTCAACTGCTAATGCAGCAGGTAAAGCAGGTGTGATATCATCATGCCATAAATTATAGGCCATTAATAACAGAACAGGCCTGATCCGTTTCCCTCCTAACTCATTAATATACCTGATGGGTTCATATAATGAATCCGGTGAGCCATAAGGCTGGTGTGAAGAAAGATAAGATTCGAATTTATCGGTCAGTGATGCGTACTCGTACTGGGCCATTATGAATTGGTGTTTATATTTAGGCGGTTTCCCGCATGATCCGCTAAAAAAATTATCAGCAGCAAAATCCTTAAAAGAGCGAGATGAAACCTAAAACACATTGATGAATTGAAGTAAAGATGCAAAATAAATGGACTTTTCCTGTTTGCCTGATCATGAGCTTAATGCTTATGATTTCTTGCAAACGAAATACTGCCTTAGATGATAAGCGTGCAGACCTGATCCTTTACAACGGATTTATCTACCCTGTCAAAGGAACTCCCATTGAAAACGGTGCTATTGTGATTCATGAAGGAAAGATTGTCGCTATAGGTCCGACTGATGAAATACTCCAGGAATGGAAATCAAAAACTAAAGAAACCCGGGACTGCTCCGGTGCATTTGTGATGCCGGGGTTTATTGAAGGGCATGGCCATTTTAGTGGGATGGGAAATAACCTGTTGCAGCTAGATCTTTTGGGAACTACATCGTGGCAGGAAATAGTGGATAGTGTGGCTCGTCGCTCTCAGGTTTATAAACCAGGAGAATGGATCATTGGTCGAGGCTGGCACCAGGAAAAATGGAAAGAGCTGATCGAGAAAAACGTCAATGGTTATCCATACCATGACCAGCTTAGTGCAGTTTCAAAAGAAAATCCTGTGATGCTTTTTCATGCAAGCGGTCATGCACTTTTTGCAAACCAAGCTGCGATGAACCTTGCAGGTGTCTCACGTGAAACTCCAGATCCTTCGGGAGGTCATATCGTGCGCAATGACCAGGGTAATGCACTCGGCGTATTCGAAGAAAATGCTATGGACATTATTTGGAAGGCGTTTATGGAAGCTGATTCAAAAGCTCCTCCGGAAATGAAGTCCAATCAATGGAAACTTGCCATTGCAGCAGCACAGAAACATTGTCTCGAAAATGGGATAACGTCATTTGAGGATGCCGGCTCATCATTTGAAGAGATTGCCAAATACAAATTGATGGCTGAAAATGACAGCCTGGATATAAGACTTTGGGTGATGTTAAGGCATCCATATGATATGTTGAAAGACAACATGGATGGTTTTCCAATACTTCGTGCCGGCGAGGATAAGTTTACCTGTAGAGCGCTTAAATCACAAATGGATGGTGCTTTAGGATCATTTGGCGCTTGGCTCTTAGCTCCCTATAATGATAAGCCTGGATATTTTGGTCAAAATACAACACCTGTTGGTGAAATTGAAAACATTGCCACCTTGGCTATGGAGCATAATATGCAAATGTGTGTTCATGCAATCGGTGACAGGGGAAACCGCGAGGTATTGGATGTTTATGAAAAACAATTTGCTGCTCATCCTAATCAAAAGGATCTTCGTTGGAGAATCGAGCATGCTCAGCATCTTCACCCGGAGGATATGCCCAGGTTTAAAGCGATGGGGGTTATTGCTTCGATGCAAGGCATCCATTGCACATCCGATGCTCCATTTGTCGTTAAGCGTC
>DASXWI010000666.1:0-3628 GCA_036503755.1 Saprospiraceae bacterium
GGTTACCGAAAATGACCTCACTTTAATAGCCGGGATCGGTCCCAAAACTGCTGCCTTGCTGCAATCGCATGGTATCCAAACCTGGGAAGAACTGGCCAATGTCCCTGTTGACGATCTGAGGAAAATCCTGGCTGATGCCGGTGGGATATATAAAACTCAAGATCCTTCGCACTGGGCTAAACAAGCCATCATGGCTGCCACCGGGGAATGGCGCAAGCTAAGAGTATACCAGGAAACCCTACGGAAGCAAGCGTAGACTGATCCCCGGGTTTCGTCTATTTGCCTGAAACCACAACAATTCATATCTCCCGGTTGTCCTATCTTGCAGATCATAAATTCATCAGCATTTGCATCATCTTCGGGTTCTAGGAAAGTTTTTCTTAAAATATAAATGGTTGCTTTTACTGGGCATCTTGTTTGTTGCTGCCGGTAACTATTTCAGGGCATGGCAGCCACAAGTCATCCGTGAAGCACTGGATTACGTGCTCGAACAACTAAAAGCTTATCAGATAGCCGATGACATCGGTAAAGAAGCTATTAAGGCTACGCTGAGTAAGGCTCTGTTTCGTTTTGGCGGTTTGGTTGTGATCCTTGCCCTGGTGATGGGGATTTTTATGTACTTCATGAGGCAGACCATTATCGTAATGTCCCGCCTGATCGAGTATGACCAGCGTAAAGAAATTTATGATCATTACCAGGACCTCGATAAAGGATTTTATAGAAGGAATAGTACCGGGGACATGATGGCCCGCATCACGGAAGACGTGAACAAAGTGCGGATGTATCTCGGTCCGGCATTACTGTATGGAATCAACCTGATCACCTTGTTTATCATGGTCATTTATGCCATGCTTAAAGTCGATGTACGATTGACATTGTACTCTTTGCTTCCTCTTCCGATTTTATCCTTGTCCATCTATTATGTAAGTCACCTGATAGAACGAAGGAGTCAATCCATCCAGGCTAAACTCAGCAAGCTCACAGGGATTGTACAGGAAGTTTTTTCTGGCATCCGGGTAGTCAAATCTTATACCCAGGAAAAAGCATTTGGAGCACACTTCAAAAAAGAAAGTGAAGAGTACAAGCAAAAGAATATGTCGCTTGCTTTAGTAGAAGCGATGTTTATTCCGCTGATGATGGTACTCATCGGACTCAGCACCATATTGGTCATTTTTGTGGGTGGCCTCCAGGTTTTTGAAAACACAATTACAACTGGAAATATTGCCGAGTTTGTGATCTACATCAATATGCTGACCTGGCCTGTCACCTCCATCGGTTGGATTGCCTCGATCATCCAGCAAGCCAATGTTTCACAAGGAAGGATCAATGAGTTTTTGAATACTAAACCGGCTATTGAAAATCACGGAACTGTCAAAGGGCGCTTAAAAGGTGAAATCGTATTTGACAAAGTCAGTTTTACGTATCCAGACTCAGGTATCACGGCGATTGACCATGTTAGTTTTACAATAAAGCCAGGTCAAAAGGTGGCTATTATTGGAAGGACGGCAGCGGGAAAATCGACGATTGCTGACCTTATGTTGCGGATGTATGAGCCTACATCTGGCCGTATTTTGGTTGACGGTATTCCATTAAAGGAATATGACCTTAAGACCTTAAGGGACAATATCGCCTATGTACCCCAGGATGTTTTTCTTTTCTCTGATACGATTGAAGCCAATATCAGGTTTGCAAGCCCTAATGTGACGCGTGAGCAAGTAGAACAATATGCCCGTCATGCTGCAGTGTATGATGACATCATGCGACTCCCGGATGGATTTGAAACCCGGATCGGGGAAAGGGGAATTACGCTATCAGGTGGCCAAAAGCAGCGGATATCCATCGCCAGGGCACTCATCAAACACCCTGAAGTAGTCATCCTGGATGACTGCCTTTCTGCAGTAGACACCCATACAGAGCATACCATTATCGACTTCCTCAATAAGGAATTGTCCAATAAAACCTCCCTGATCATTACCCACCGGATCCTTGGCATGCTCGATTATGACAAGATCCTCGTTCTGGAGCATGGCAGGTTGGTAGAGCAGGGTACCCATGAAGAATTGATTGCAAACCAAGGCCAGTATTACGATCTCTGGCAACAGCAGCAACTCATTTCTACCCTTGAAGACAATGACCTGGTGGCCTGAGACGCCCCGGCCCGGTACTATAGGATATTCCAATTATAAACTTAGATTTGTAAAACAAAAAACTGAGGCATGTCCAACAGTAACGATTCCAGATTTGAAAATGTCTACTCCAAAAAGGTGAAGGCAGGTAGCAGGCGGACCTATTTTTTTGACGTTCGAAAGACACGTGGTGAGGATTTTTACATTACCCTGACAGAGAGCACCAAAAAACACAATTCCGACAATTACGAGCGCCACAAGATTTTCCTGTATAAGGAAGATTTCAACCGCTTTTTGACCTCTCTACAGGAAGTCATTGACCATGTGAAGGCAGACCTGATGCCAAATTACGATTACGAGGAGTTTGACCGCAAACAAGCCGAGTGGGAAGCCAGTAACCAAAACAACCAGGAAAACCACGAAGGCACCGGTGATGGCGATGATATCGCCTGGTAAATCCAGTTCAGGATTTTAAAGAACCTTATCACTGGATTTTTTGAACAATCAGATTCTCTGATTCTCCTTCTGTTTCTATGGTCAACACATATTGCCCAGGCGGAATCGCATCTATTTCTGCTTCTATTCGCGAGCCTGGAGAATTAATCTTTTCTGACCAGACGGGTTGGCCTTCGATATTATATAAGGTTAAACTAACTTCTTCTATAGCATTTAAGACATCCACAATCAACGTAGAATGGATTGGATTAACAACCCTGAAATTTAATTCGGAAGCAAGTGTCCTCACAAATTTTAAGGGTGATGAAATCCTGGATTGATCATCTTGTACAAAATCAATCCTGTACACATACTTTGCTGATCCGGTGATCTGCATATCGGTATAGTTGTATTTGGATTCGCTTGTATTTAAATCAACCTTGCCGATTACCTGGAAATTCTTTCCACTATCGGTTGATCTCATGATTTCAAATTGATGTCCGAAGGATGCATCAGCGATTACCCATTCCAATTCAACATGTCGATTTTGGCGCGTAGCAGTAAAGGATATAAATTCTATGTCAAGCGGAGGATTAGTAATTTCCAAAACATACAATCCATGGTTTTGATCTGATGCAATGATGATGCCCGAAGGCAGAAAAGGATAAACTCCCCAACACCCTTTATACCCTGTGTAGTCAGTGTTTTCAGGATACGTATCGTAATAAGCGATATTGGTAATATTTTCTGGATCCGATATGTCAAAGACCTGTACACCATCATGGTAATAAGCCAGGTAAGCCAGATCGCCTAATATAAACGGATTATGTACGATGCTGGATCCGGGGGCACCGGCGCCTAATAACTCAGAATAAAAAGTATTGAAGTCGTCTGAAGAAATGTTGAGTGGATCGGTAATGTCTACCAGTTTAAGATCGCTACCATGCGTTTCATCCGCAATGACCAGTTTATTGCCTTCTTCATTTACCCAACTGCTGTGATTGTAGCCGGGATCAGGATAGTTTTCTACTATACCTACAACTGAAAAACTTGGCAATGCACTGAAG
>DASXWI010000667.1:0-12767 GCA_036503755.1 Saprospiraceae bacterium
CGATCAAACTTGTGCAACTACGTGTTCGGGCGCTTAAACAGGAAGCTGTCCTGGTCAGCGAAAAACTAAAATCTGAGCTAAGCTATCTTAAAGCGCAGACGAATCCTCATTTTCTGTTTAATACGCTTAATGGGATTTATGCCCTCAGCCGAAAGCAAGACAACAATGTACCGGCCGCTATTCTGAACTTGTCTAAGATATTGCGGTACATGCTTTATGAAACCAACCATAAGACCAATCCTATCCGCGATGAGTTGCAGTTGATTTCAGATTATATTGCTTTACAAAAGCTACGATTCCAGGAGCATTTGACCATTTCCTTTACAAAAAACCTGGAAGATGAAAATGTAGAGATCTCTCCATTACTGCTTTTGCCTCTCGTGGAAAATGCATTTAAGCACAGCAATGATTTGGATACCTTCATTAATATCAGCGTTACCCAAAAACAGCACGTTCTTGTCTTTCATGTTTCCAACCTATTATCTGAAACATCAGGAACGGAAGAACCAGTTCAAGATGGAATTGGACTAAGTAATATCAAAAGACAACTGGCGATTTTGTATAAAGATTATACGTTCAGAGCGGCTAAAACCAGAACCCATTTTGAAGTGATGCTTACCATTGATTTAAGTACCTACGCTTATGTATAATTGTTTGATTATCGAAGACGAACCATTGGCAGCAGAGGTTCTGGAAGATTATATAGGTGAAGTACCGGATTTGCATTTGGTCGCAGTGTGCAGGGATGTGATGTCTGCCATGGAATATCTCAGAAAACAAAAGATCGATGTATTGTTTGTAGATATTCATTTGCCGAAAGTAAAAGGCATTGATTTTATCAGGACGATTCAAAACCAATACCAGGTCATCCTGACAACCGCCTATAATCAGTATGCGATAGATGGGTATGATTTGAATGTGGTGGACTACCTGTTAAAGCCTATAGAGTTCAGCCGATTTCTACAAGCCATTCAGAAACTCAAAAAAAATCAACCCATAGGGAGTGTTGAAACATCAACACAAAAAGACGCTTTCCACTTCTTTAATGTCGATAAGAAACAAGTGAAGGTCTTTACCAAGGACATACTCTATATCGAAAGCCTGAAAGACTATGTCAAAATCCATACAGCGAAAAGTTACCTGGTCACCAAACTCCAGATCGGAGAACTGGAATCATTGTTGGCATCAGCCCACTTTCTAAGGGTTCATAAATCTTTTGTCATCAATATCGATAAGATTTCAGCGTTTGGTGCTTCACATATTGAAATTGACGGTCATGAGATTCCGATTGGGAGATCGTATAAAGAGTTAGTGATGAAGCAGCTGAAGGGGTAGAATTTTTAGCATCAATTTAATCCACTCAATTTCGGGCATCTCCATTCAGATCACCGGTTTTTATCCCTAAAAAATTGACCTCATTGACGTTGCCCTGCAGGTATAATTTCATCGAAAAAGATTTCATGGTTTACCCATCGGATTAAAGTGTTTGTCCTGATAATCCGACCTCCAATTAAAGGTACTCACACTAAGAAAATACCCGCGATTCAAATTTTTTCCACACCCTCGGTCATATTTCCCCCTCCCCGATACACTATATATCGGGATGCACCACAAATGCATCACCTGTATGATTTCCATTCCTTCACTTTAACCAGTTAAAGACTATGAACCTTAAACTTTTCAACACCAGGATCACGGCCGAAAATACCCTTGGGGATCAAATGGCTATCAACGCCTTTATGGATTCAGTTTCGGTAAAGAAAACATCTACGCAGTTTGTTCCGGGAAACCCGGATTTCTGGTCCATTCTTGTGTTTTATGAAGACTACAATGCAAATGGAGCAAGGGTAAAAGAAGCTGAAAAACAACCTGCCATTTCAGAAGCTGATCTGAATGAAATCGAACGCAGCATTTATGCGGCTTTAAGACTCTGGCGTAAAGACAGGGCGGCAGAAATCAATCTCCCGGAATTTATGGTATGCCACAACGCCACCCTGATGAATGTAGCCAAGTAGAAACCACAGGACCTGCTTTCTTTAAGTAAAATCAAGGGCTTCGTGGATCAAAAGATTGCCAAATACGGGGATGACATCGTAGCTATTTTGAATGCCTTCTGAGAAATATAGGAAGCCTGTTAGAAGCTTGATTTAGTGGCTAAAGGGTGGTTATTCATTTTCATCTTTAGGCACATACCCAAAAACATAACAAACATATTTTTCAAAATAATCGACCTGAGTCATGTTCACTTCAATTTCACTAACCCTTTTTTGTCGCTCCCCTGGAGGGAATCCACCAGTATAAAGAAAATAAACCGTGTCTTGCCGATCACGTGTTTCAAGAGTATAGTCTGAGTCCCATTTCAGGATGGTAGCACCATACAAATCCTTCCATGTTTCTTTTCCAGGATGTAGTTGCGTGTAATAGAGATAAGAGTCTCCGCTCGAGTTATGAATGAATAGCTGATTTCCTGAAATATGTTTTTGCTTTAGATAAGACAACCCTTCAGTGATTTCATGAAAGGCATCACGCCTGTAAAAAATATGCAGCATGGAATAGTTCTGAATACAAATCAACGCAACTACAATTAATCCAGCTTTGAGTGCCCAATGACTGTTCCGAAATAATATTTCAAGTCCAAATGCAATGATCAACAGTACCAGCGGCAAACTAAACAGGATAAGCCGCTCTACTAATGCATAATGATGTAATGCAGCCGCTAAAAAGAGCAAGACTAGAGGTAGCATGGTTAAAAGAAGAATTTCCTTTTTCTTTTTTACAAGGTGAATTATTCCTACGCACATCAACAATCCATTGAAGAGTAAAGCCAGGAAAGTATAACCACCTGCATCCCCAAAGTAGCCGAGTAATCTTCTGCCATTATGCATCCATTCTTCAGATGAAACAGGCAGCGCAAACAAAAAATAATGCTGATGATAGTTTTGCAGGTAGGAAGAAGTTATCTGTTGTTTGAGGATGAATTGATAGTAGATGGCGAATTGGGCGAGCCAAAACAAGGATGGAATGACTATCCAACCCATACGTGCTATCTTTTTATCAGCTACAGCAAGCCAGGTATAATAGGCACCTATTCCAGCCAATATAAAAACGGATGACATTGAGGACCACACGGCTAAGCTTCCGGCCAGAATCCAAATCATGATAAAACGATTCTTTCGTGTCTTATCCAGGTCGATCTTAAGCGCCAACAAAACCAAAATAAGACCGATGAGCACATCCGGCATGTATTGTTTGACTTCAACACTGTGTTTTACATATACAGCACCTAATGCTAATAAAGCGAGCGGATACCAAAAACCTACTTTCAGTTGTAAGCGCTTCAGGATTTTATAAAAAACAAAAATGGCAGCTATACCTGCTGCTAAAGGATACAACCGGAGTGCCTTTTCACTAAAACCCAGAACAAGCGAAAGCACTTTTTCTATCCACAAGAAAACAGGTGGGGCATATTGTTCATAGCGTAGAGGTAAGATTAATCCGGCAAAATCCCGTTCCGCCAAATTTCGGGCGATGTTGGCTTCATCAATGATGAGGTTATTGTTTTGAAAATAAAAAACCAGGCGGAGCGCAATTCCCACAATACATATGAAGACCATTAGGCCGGATACAAGTTGGTCGCCTGAAAGAAGGGGATGTTGTTTTTTAATCATCGTAAACCTCTCCAATATAAGCGAATGATTATTAACCTTAAGAAAAGTGCAGCTAGGTAAGCGACTAACTTTTATTACTCCACGGCATAATAGAATAAGACAAGTCGAATTAGAAAGCCCTTATTATTCCAGGCGGATATAATTGTTACCTTGTTTAACAAGAACCTCCGACCTGTTCGTCCAGGCTTTTGGGATGGGTCCTTGCATATTCTGCACAAACAAAGTATTGACCAATGCGAGGATACCGTCATTGAGAATAGCACCACCATCAATCGGTTCATTGCCACCAAACAGAGTAAGATTGGTCAGTGTAAGTTGGACAGTTGGCTCTATATAAAACAAGCGGGTAATGTTTTGTCCTGAGAGAATTATTGGATTGGAAACGGATGCATTAATCACTATATCCTGGCTTACTGTGATCTGCGAGTCGAGACGGATTGTATCCGAAACAGATGTAAGAAAGAAAATGGTATCTCCTTCACATGCAAAGCTAATGGCATCACGTAGTGATCCTTCACCTTCGTTTTCCGAATTCGAAACATAGCGCCGGTTTGATTCACCGCGACAATAACAGTAATTATCAAATACATCATTGACTGTGCATGAATCACCATCACTACAAGCGGCACCTGGAACGCAATCTTCATCTTTGATCAATGTGAAATGATCATCAACAGCACCGGTCTGTCGCAGATAGGAAATGTTCAATGTATCCTCATGCACCGTCAGGACGCACGAACCAAGACTGACCGCATCATAGTACATCGCAGGATGGTTCATCGGTCCAGATTCAGTCTTGCCAGCTGAACCTGTCGTGATGTATACAGCGCCATTTCCACTTTCTGGTCCTGTGGGTGCTTTATAATAAGCGCCATCATCTTCCTGGTGTCCTGACCCCGATCCTGTAACTCCAACCGTATGGGTCGCCGTGTTAAAGGTTGTCGATAATCCATAATGACCGTTTAGCAAAAACGTCCTTTCATAAGAGTGACTGTGTCCTGACAATATAAGATCAACACCATGACTCTCAAATAAAGGAAGAAAATTTTCGCGCATTTGTTTCAATTGCGTATCTGTGTCTGAACTGTGTGACCCTTTGCTATATGCCGGATGATGCCAATATGCAATGATCCATTTTGCCATCGTGTTCATGAGATCTTCTTCACACCAATCGTACATAGGCCCACCAACACTGCGGTCAGATTCGTGACTGTCAAGGACGAGAAAATGAATGTTCCCAAAATCATAAGAATAGTACGCTTCAGTTCCGGAAGCAACACCACCACACTCCCCTTCTTTGGGAAAAGTAAAAATGGTATAGTATGGACCAGTCTGCGTATTTGAATTGGCTGAATTGCCATCATGGTTTCCAAGGCATGACCATGTCACCGAATTTCTAAGCTTGTGCTCATACATGTTTTGGAACAATGCAGTTTGATACTCCGTATCTGTACCATCATTGTATGCATTGTCACCAAGGAAGAGAACCATATCAGTATGTTGATCACCGATATAATTGTAGTAAGCGTTTCTTACATTTCGTGCATTGTTATTTCCAGTACCACAATCTCCAAGAATCCATGCCGTCAAAGGTGTTTCCTCACCAGGTATCGGATAAGTTTTGAAATAGATACTTGAATCAGGGAATAACAAAGTATCAGTTGTGGTTTTGACCTGGTAAAAATATTTAGTCTGTGCCTCTAATGAATCTATAAAGAGGATATGTTCTGTTTTAAGGACGTTATCGAATGCTGTCTGAGTGAGTGAAACCGGAGAGTCACCGTAATCGACCATAGATACAGTGGGTAGATTAGTTCTCCATCGTACGACCATGCTGGTATCATTGGCTTTCTGAAGGTAAGGACCTCTGAGAATAACCGCTACACCAGGTAAAGGAACTCCGGTCATCGTAAAATTGAAACTGATATCTGTACTACTTGCAGATCGTTGGTGAACCTCAACGGCAAGCACATTTTCGCCTGTCAGAAGGAAGTTATTGATAGTAGTGGTTGCAACTGCATTTTCACTGCTGGTGGAGGATGCAAATGTGTTATAGTTGATATTCCCTCCCGGCATATTAACCCTCCATCTTTCAATGCCATTGAGATAGATCACAGCACCGTCATCATATGTCAGGGAAAGATTTAGGGATTGAAAATCACCCGGATCTTCTGCTGTAAAGACATGTCTGAAATACCCGGTCAGTGTAGATGAAGCGATCACTGTAGACTCATCGTTGTCACCATAACCAAGTTCTGCAGGACCGGTATCCCAGGTAGAATCATCGTAGTTCAGATCTTCCCATTCGGTAGAAGATTGATTGGGAGGTTCCATTCCAAGATCATAATAACGCCAGGTGCTCCCGAGTGGGATGAGTTGAGCATAGGACAGATGCGCTATCAATAAGAATATGTTGACAACCCAAAGACGCATCATCCTTCAAGTTGTTTAAGCAATGAGATGATCTTATGGCGCAACGTGACCATGGCAGGTGTGGATGATTTGCGCGCAGGTAACTGATCAATGGATAATATAGCCTGGTTCAAGTCATCCTTCGCAGATTTTTGATCACCTAGCAATAGATATATTTCAGCTCGTTCATAATAGGGTTTTGATTTACTCTCCCAATGTTGGATGATTTCCGTTTGAACTTCAAGAGCCTCCTCGTATCGTTTTTCATGTAGATAAACGCGGACAAGTTCTTTTTCGAGAACATGCAGCCGACCCATTTTGGACATGCCTTCAATTAAGATAAGACTAGCCTGTCCGTTAGCATTGGTCTCTGGACATTTCAACCATGCTTTTGATGCATCCAGGTATATCGAAGGGGATGGTTGTTGTGCAGAAGAGGACAGAAGGGAATAGATTTCAGCAGATTCACAGAACCGGGAAAGTTGGGTCAGGATCAATCCTTTTGTTTCCAGGGCAGCAAGATTAGTTTGATCCAATTGCAGCGCAATATCAATGTATGTCAGAGCACTATCCGGTTGATTGAGGTATAGATACGATTGACTTAGGCCGAGATAAACCCGGGAATTTATCAGATTGGATTGCACACATGTGGAAAAATCAGCCAAAGCAGCTTTGGGATCTTCATGGAGAAGATATAATTCGCCCCGCTCCATATACAGCTCAGTACTATCCGGGAATTGGGCTATGGCTTTCGTAAGCGCCACGATTTGTTCGTGATCATCCCCATGAGGTAGGAAATACCCGGTGGCCATCAATAGATAAAATAACCATCCTGTCTCCATCGTGAAAAAGTGCTGATCTCATTTTGTTCTCTTCAAAGGTCGGATTTAGTTTTTAGAAAGTAAAGTCTTCGAAGGAGGGTCTTTTAAAACTGACAGGCAGGAGATGGTATCACAAAAAGGACAAAGCAGAGCAGGCATCAGGCCTCTTGTTGCACAAAAGAAGTTGACCTTTCCGTAAATAAAAACACGGCCAACAGGAAAAACCCTATTGGCCGTGCTGTACTATAGACGTTAAGCTTATAGTTCGATCATTTCACCATTTCTGTATAAAAATGCGTGGACGGAACCGTTAGGGTGTGTATAGTACCCCGTCACATCGCCATCATTATTGATGGATATGGCGCGGCTGTCATTACCAGGAAGAAGCGCACCAAGATCTGTCATCACGCCATCGCTATAGATGAATGCGTGAAAAGGACCGGAGCTAATGCGAGAGAAACCGACAATTTCACCTCTGTCATTGATATCCTGGGCTACGCTACTATTACCTCCCAGTGTACCGATATTGGTCATCTGCCCATTTACCCACAGGAAGCCCCGAATAGATACCCCGTCGGCCAGTACAGTGCGTCCGACGATCTCACTTTTATTATTGATCGCAGTGGCATTGGACCAGGGACCACCCAGAGTACCAAGATCTTTCATCACGCCATCTTTATATAAAAAAGCGCGCGTCTGCCCAGGAGTGGATGTTTCCGCCCAACCGACGATTTCACCTTTTTCATTTATACCGACAGCTGCGCCGATATTTCCACCCAGTGTGCCCAGGTCCGTGGCCCCTTCAAGTGAAAAAACTGTAGGACGGTTTTCGGTTGGAGATACATAATTACCGTTCAGGGATTCACCAACCATCTGCCCCTTATTATTAATATCAAAAACTTCACCGAATTCGTAACCTGGAAGTAATGGAAGATCATATGCCTGTCCGTTTTTCCAGACTACCGGAGCAATACCACCAGGCACAACTCTTTGACCAGCGACATGGCCCTTGTCGTTGACCGAAAACCGGATAGTGGGTATGCCCTCCGGGGCAACAGTTTCGTCACTGAACCAGATTCCCTGGTGGGAAAGCGCAAAGGCGACAATCTGGCCATATCCATTGCGTACGCATCCGGTCACCACACCAAAATTGTTGATGCCAAAGCCTCGGGAAAAGGATGAGTTGAGCGTGTTGGGGGCATGGGGTGGTGTCCTATTGGAAATACCAGAATCCAAAACTACCACATCTGAATTTTTATCGCATGACAAAAACAACAGGGCAAAGATGCCCACTGACAATACAGAATAACGTTTCATAGCAAATAAATTTTAAAAGTTAAGAGATACTAACATGACTTGATTTTGTATTATCAAAATTGATACGGCAGCAGTAGAAGCTATGGGAAAAAGCTTTCAGGATATGGTAAAATTCTTGCATAGCGGAAAGACACCTTTTATGGATTACTGGACGGACCATTCTGAAAGGGGGTTGAAAGAAAATTACCAGGATATGAAAGGATATTCCAAGTCAAAGTCAGTGATAGGAAGGAATTTAGTGGTCTTATAAGGATGTTCGGGTATGTAAGAAAATCATCAAGCCTGAATCGAACAGTATCAATGATTTGGATATCCTAAGGGATGGTAAACTGAATCAGACCGATGAAAAAGCCATTGGGCCCAGGTTAAATAGTGTCGTACATTTTTGATGAAAGCAGCTTGAAATTGATTATATTTAGTACAAATTATTATTTGTAATAAACGTATAAAGATTCAGGAAGAGGATGAGGGGAAAAATATTAAAACCCAATCCAATGAAAGCGAAACACGAACATTTTTATAATAACTACCGGAACGGAAATAGCATTTCCACATTGTTGACTGCTACACGTTAAGACCCGAATTATTGGTTTATCATTTTTTTTTAAATGAGACAGGGCATTACATTTTTTGAAAGGGTTTCCCTTTTAGTATTTTTTATAATCGGAATTTCCCTTTTTCATCTCCATAGCGAATACCTTGAAAATCTTCATGTTTCGCTTACACAGTATTGTCCAGCCTATTCTTCTTACGGTATACGTCAATGCATCAGGTTAGCTGATTTAATGTGGGGTTCTCCAATCCTAGAAATCAATTTTTCTGAATACATACTCCCATCAATTTCTTTTTTACAGGACGGGGAGGTGTCCTATATGGTTAAATCTTAAATCTTAAATTTTAAAACTTCAACTTTTAAAACCAAAGCCATGAAAAAAGTATTCTTACCAGCCCCTGATATTACCTCAGACCAGGCAAAGTCATCTCCGAAGAACTTTAGTGCAGGTATGAGAATGTTCTTCTCTCCCGCTATCCTGATGCTTACAACGATATTGGTTCTCTTTTTTGAAGATACGCATGCACAACCGTTGAGTGTAACCATAACATCCACAAATCTTACTTGTTATCAAAATTCTTCAGGAACCGCTACAGCTAATGCAACCGGAGGCAACCCTCCATATACTTACTTCTGGTCAACCTGGGAAACAACAGCGACCATTACTAACCTTTGGGCCGGACAATATGATGTAACCGTCACTGACGAAGATTTTACTCAAGTTACTGCCAGTGTGACGCTTACCGAACCACCGCAAATCCAAATCTCAGCAGTGGTTACCCATGTGACTTGTTTTGGTGAGAGCACAGGGGCAATTACTGCGTCTGCATCTGACGGAATACCACCGTATATGTATGCCTGGTCAAATGGTGAAACTGGACCCACAATCTCAGACGTTCCTGCAGGGTTCTATGAGGTAACGGTTACAGATGATAATGACTGTTTGGCCTCCGAAAACTTCATTATAGCGCAACCGCAGGAACTTCAAATACAACTCAATCAAATTCAACATGAATCCTGTTTTGGAATGGAAGACGGGTATCTTGAAATAAGTCCTTTTGGGGGAACAGCTCCATTTACAATCAATTGGTCAAATGGCTTTTCAACTACGTCCATAAGCAATCTGGCACCCGGTGATTATATAGTCACGGTAACAGATGATAATAGTTGTACTACTATGGAAACGTATACCATTGAGGAAGGGAACGATGTTGAGCTTGCATTGATTCAGATTGAAGATGTCAGTTGTTTTGGAGAATCAAACGGAAGTATTTCAGTGGTAGCTTCTGATGGTGATGGACCCTATACCTACTTATGGTCAAATGGTTTAACAGGACCTGTAATAACTAATCTTCCTATTGGTACTTATTCAGTCACAGTGAATGATACGGATGATTGTGCTGAGACAGATGGGTGGGAAATCACCCAGCCACCAGAGCTCATCCTGGAGGAAGTAGAAATTCAACATGAAACCTGTGCGGGTGCAGATGATGGATCCATTACGATTCAGATTTCAGGTGGTGAATCTCCCTATTTAGCGCAATGGTCAAATGGGTTACAGGGGCTTTCCATAAATAACCTTTCACCGGACATCTATACTGTATCTGTGACAGATGATGCAGGATGTTTTGAAACAGAAACATTTGAAATTTTATCTGGTAATGTCATTGAAGCAGAGTTGGTGGAAATCCAGCATGTTTCCTGCGATGGTGGTTCGGATGGATTATTATCCATCAGTGGAACAGGCGGTAATGCACCTTATACTTATCTCTGGTCTAATGGCACGACAGGACCTTTAAACGACGGACTAACGGCTGACACATATATGGCGACAATCACGGATGGTTTTGGGTGTTCTGGTAATGAAGAGTATACCATTAGTGAGCCTCTGCCTATTTCGATTTCAATTACACAGACTTCACAGAATCCTTGTTTTGGTGATACCCTTGCTAGTCTGAGTGCTACTGTAACCGGTGGCATACCCGCATATACGGCGTTATGGTCTGATGGCAGTACCGGGTTGGTAAATTCCAACCTAGGAGCCGGAGCATATACAGTTACAATAACCGATTTCAATTCATGTTTAGCCAATCAATCCTATACCATCACGGATCCGTTACTATTAACAGTTACGATAGCAACCACCAACGAAACTGGAAATGACGCTAACGATGGTACCGCTACAGCAACACCAACAGGAGGTACTCCAGTACATACATACTTGTGGAGTAATGGAGCAACTACCTCCACTATAACAGGATTGGCACCTGGTTCGTATTCCGTAACGATCACGGATATGAATGGATGTACGGTCGATGGTTCAGAACAAGTACTTGCGTTCGGGTGTGTACTGGATGTTATGTCTGGTGCTGACTTTTCCATTTGTGAAGATGATACGACCACGATTACTCCTCTGGTCACAGGGGCAAACGGCAATGTAGAGTATTTATGGGGAGATAGTTCAACTGCAGAGTTTCTTCAAGTCATTCAAGCAGGAGAATATTGCGTGACCGTGACCGATGGAGCAAACTGCCAGAATGCGGATTGTATTGTGATTGGTGTGTCCGTCGTTCCGCCGCTCACATGTCCTGTTACAGATGAGTCTGTCCCGGGAGCAAATGATGGAGCTATCCAATGTGATAGTCTGCCGGGCAACATAATCTATTTATGGAGCAATGGAGAGATGACCTCTTCCATCTCAGGTTTATCACCGGGTGAATATTGTGTAACTATAACGGATACGATTGGATGTAGTAGTACTCAATGTTTCAATGTGCAGCCGGCGAACTGCCAATTAAGTTCCACCGATTCGGTAACACATGTTAGTTGCCATGGCGAGGCGACAGGCTCTGTCATCCTAAGTGTAACCGGAGGAAATGAACCGGTGACTTTTACCTGGTCGAATGGTGCAACGAGTGCAACTGTTGAAAACCTGGTTTCAGGAAATTATACCGTAACCATTGCAGATGCGGCAGGGTGTATTGTAAATGGTTCGTATACGATCACAGAACCTTCACCGATTACCATAGTCCTGGATAGTGTAGGTAAAGCGGATGCGACAGGCTCAGGCCTTATTTGGATCACGGTGAGCGGAGGAATGCCCGGTTATAATTATCAATGGGTTGACCCGAATGGAGGATTTTATGTTACGGAGGATCTAAATGGTTTGATGTTATCTGGTTTTTACTTTTTGGAAGTCACAGATACGGCAGGTTGTGTAGCAAGACTTGATTCGGTGTTTGTTGACCAGAATGTAGCTGTTGAACATTTGCTAGGTTTTAGGCCAGTTAAAATCTATCCGATTCCTACTGATGAGGTGCTATATATTGACCTGGAAGAAGTCATTACTGAGATAGAAATTTCAAGTGCGGATGGTCGGGTATATAAGAAAATCAGCAAGCCTGAATCCAACAAAATCAATGTATCGGACATCCAACCAGGATGGTATGTGCTCAGGATTTTTGTAAGAGACCAGGTGTATTGTGCACGGATGGTGAAATAACCATTAACCCGGATTAGATATTATCGTGCATACCAGATTAAACCGGACTTGAATTGATATGTTACTTGCAAGTTTTTATTTGTAAGTAATATATCAATTCAGGTAGAGGTTGAGGGAAATAATTAGACAATACCCAGACCAGTGAAACCGAAGTGCGACCAATTTTATACCGACGACTGTAACGGAATTCCCATTCCACCATTCTTTAGTATTCCAGGATAAGGCCCGATTTATTGTTTGCTATCATTTGTATTATTAAGATGAAAAAGGGTAAACATTATTTTAAAAGGATTTGTCTCTTCATGATTTTGGTCATCAGTATGTCCAATGGCTATTCACAAAATCTTGTGCCTAATCCAAGTTTTGAAGAATATACTGAATGTCCATTTACAGTTCAAGATGGCTGGCTTGAGTGTTTACCCTGGCAAAATGGAAATTGTGCAACAACGGATTATTATCATGTTTGTGCAATTAGTCCGGAAGTAGGTGTTCCT
>DASXWI010000668.1:0-2964 GCA_036503755.1 Saprospiraceae bacterium
ACCTTTACAAGTGTGCGCCGGTTCAGATTTTGCGGTTTCCTTTAACGGAGATGCCAGTCTTGATCAGGATGATTTGTTTGGTTTTGTGTTACACGACAACGCTGGAACACAGCTTGGTACAATTTACGCGATGAGCCCTGACACCACTTTTACTTTTCCACAAGGAATCGTATTGGGACAAACCTATTATGTGTCCCCTCTCGCGGGGTCGAATAATGGTAGTGGGAGTATTGA
This sequence comes from Saprospiraceae bacterium, assembly GCA_036503755.1. Classification (GTDB taxonomy): domain Bacteria; phylum Bacteroidota; class Bacteroidia; order Chitinophagales; family Saprospiraceae; genus Opimibacter. The sequence goes on from DASXWI010000668.1 coordinate 235, forward strand.
TTTCAGTGATCCATGTTTATCTGTTGCCCAGGGCATCCCGGTTATTTTTTATCAACCCCAGGTTGCGATCAGCAGTGGTGATGTGATTTGCCAGGATGAATGTATCACCTACACACTAGAACTATCAGGTGAAGGACCTTTTGAATTAGCGTATAGAGTTAATGCCAACGGAATATGGACTGATCATGTACTCATTACAGATACAAACTTTGTAAGTCTTGTCATTTGTCCACAGGATTATATTCTTACCAATGGTACACTCGATATTATACCACTGACGTTAGCTGATGCTCGTTGCACAGTTACTTTATCTCCTCTTCCCGGTACCCAAACGTCCATTCTATCCTCTTCTGAATCTTTTATAGCTGAAGTTCTTTGTCCCGGGGAATCAGTATTAGTAAATGGTATACGATATGATCAATCCAATCCTGAAGGAACACAAGTTGTACCGAATGCAGCAGGATGTGATTCCACCATTCACATCAATCTTTCTTTTTACCCCACGGTAATATTTGAATTAAATCAAAGTCTTTGTTTTGGGGGAAGCATAGTCGTTAACAGTACTGTGTACAATGAATCAAATCCGCAGGGTACAGAAATACTGCCGGGAGAAAGTATCAACAGTTGTGATTCCGTGATAAACATTCAACTGACCTTTGACACCATAGTCACTGCTGATTTTACACCAACCCTTTGTTCAGGCGAATCAATTGTCATCAACGGAAACATCTATGATGAGTATAATCCAAGCGGCACTGCACTATTTCCAAACGGAAGTGCATTAGGCTGTGATTCTATTTTGAATATTGAATTAAATTTTAATCCGCACGCGACATCAAGCCTGGATTTGATATTGTGCAACGACGAGACGATCATCGTCAATGGAACCATATATGACATAAGTCATCCTTCAGGTATAGAGGTATTGCCCGATGCAAGCTACCTGGGGTGTGATTCCAGTATTCATATAAACCTGGGTTTTTATCCGGAAGCCGTCGGGTATATAACTGACACCTTAACTGCCGGTGACAGCCTTCTCATACAGGGTACGCTTTATCATCAGCATCATCCTACGGGTACGGAGATCATTCCAGGAGGTAGTATCACGGGGTGTGATTCTATCATTGAGATCGCACTTTTTTTCAGACCGGCTATGGCTGTCAGGATAGAAACAATAGCTCCGGATTGTTATGGAGAGGCTTCCGGAGAAATTGTACTGGAAGAAATCATTGAGGGTCAATCACCCTATTTGATTTTTATTGATGGAGGAAATCAAATCTCAGTGTCTGACTTTCCCGTCGTTCTTTCAGGATTGTATTCAGGAATACATCAACTCATTATCACGGATGCAACATCAACAGAACTCCTATTCGAAGTGGATGTTCCTGAAGCCACTTTATTATTGGTGAATGCGGGTGATGACCAGATCATATTGCATGGTGAGGATAGCCATTTCGAAGCTAACGCATCATTTCAGGTAGTGACATGGTTGTGGGAGCCGGGAGATTTTCTATCCTGTGTAGATTGCCCGAATCCACAAATACTAAAGCCAGACCAGAATATTACTTACACCGTTGTGGCCACGGATCAATATGGTTGCCAGGCATCAGATGAAATCGCACTGAGCATTCAATATGAGGTGGGAATATATATCCCTAATGTCTTCTCTCCCAATGGGGATGGGGTCAATGATACATGGAGAATATTTTCGAGTGATCAGGAGGCATCATTAGTTTCCCTGAGCATATTAGATCGGTGGGGAGGTATCCTTTACCAATGCGCAGATAAACCCCTTAATGATTCCGGAGTAGCATGGGATGGGAGTATGAAGGGTAAAGAAGTGGGAAGTGGGGTATATGTGTTTGTGGCTGTGGTAAAGACAAACGATGGAGTCAACAGGCAGATGAAAGGAGATATTACATTGATCAGGTAAGTGCTTTCTCCATAAAATATAATTCATAAAATTTCACCTTGAAGTATAAAATTTAAATTATCGGGGTGAGAAACATGTTCACTATAAAACTACTTTAACGTGAAACGAAATCAGCACTTTTTATGCCCCTCTATGGCATTTGTCCGTAGCCCACTGAATCATTTGTGGTCTGCGTCACTCATTTGTGTAATGATGATTGCATCTTGTAGACAAACAGAAAAAAACACAACGGATACTATTCCTTCTTTATATGCACCCCCAATCTCTGTGCCGATCAATCTTAAAGAAGGATATAGGGTTAATCTCTTTACCGGAGATAGTATTCCACCTCTCAACAATTACCTGGGAGATACCATCAAAACCGGGGTGCCCTTAGAGATAAAGAGTGTAAGTACTTTTCCCGGACAAGCAGTACCTCCCCTTTCCATCAGGACAGATCCGGTAAAACAAATTCCTTTCCGGTCGAATTTTCATTTCGTTCCTGAGACTTTGGTTCAACACAAACCTGATGAATCGAAACTTAAACAATTTATAACTCGTGTGGATGATTCACTTTCTAACAGGATACTAAACAATTATGGAGACACTATTTTGATTGGAAAATCGATGGATATCCTGGAAGAATATATGCCCTTTGTTCCATCAATACCCTTGCCAGCACAGAAGGCACGCATGCGAGACCGGACAACGTATGATATCCAATATCTCAATCTTGAACATGGTATGTCATCCGCCACAATCAAGGCTGTCCTGGAGGATAACAATGGAAATATCTGGATGGGTACTGATTTGGGGTT
>DASXWI010000669.1:0-5098 GCA_036503755.1 Saprospiraceae bacterium
ATATCCTACCTCATCTGAAGATTAGTTTTTGCATACGAATATACACGAAAATAATCGTTTTTTCTAAGCCCAGCACGCTCCTTCGCCCTCCACACCCACCCTCGCATACGAACGCCGGGGAGGAATGATGTTACAAGCTGATGAGTTTTTATCGGACGAAATGGAAATGATATTATACCAATTCTCTCGCCCCTGCAATTATATCGGGAAGTATAATATTGCCTCCCCGGCGTTTTCGGCGGTTCTCTCACGTCTCTCACGTTTTACTCTGCTTTTGGTACCACTACAGTTCTTCCACTGATTTGCTTCACGGTGTTATTTGGATATAGCACATACACATCAGAAATTGTGATATGATCTCCAGGTTTCAACTCGCTGATTCGCTTATGCAACTCAGGAGTTCCTGCTGATGACTTCATAGGATATGTTTCTGTTTTCCCTGCTGATGAGATGGTGTAGTTGTAGCTCAGCAGTTCATAGTCCAAAAATTCATCCTCGTGCATGTAATCCAGATAATGGGCAACACTGGGCAAGGAATTATAGCTACTGTAAGTCGTGTCCTGGTAAAAGGTTCCAAAATAAATTCTGGGCTCCGGCAATTCAAGGACTTCAAACAATTGATTGTACAATACGTTCGTTTGGCTGGTGTCATGGATGGCGTATACGTTTATCCATCTTCTGATCCATGCGTCTTTGGGTTTTACAATAAAATAGCCATCTTGTTTCCAGACTTCTGCATCTTCGACCGATAAAAAGACACTGTCGATATCGAAGTCGAAAAGATAAATCTTGTTTTCATAGTCCTGGTAAATGTGATTTTTTTCCAAGTTGGTTAAATATCCATTCGTTGGAAGTTCAGGTTGGTCAGAGGTCGATAGGGTTCTACATTCAATAAATACTTTATGCAGAGGGGATAAATTAGCAAAGGCTTTCTGTTCTTCGGGAGAGATTGTTTTCGATACTACTTTTGTCCGCTGTGTGATGGAAGCAAAATCCTGCAAGGCGGACAAAAAGGACTTTAGCGGATAGCCTTTTAATTTATCGTAAGCATAATGATAATAGATGGAATCGTGGCGGATTGGAAGCTCGAATTCTCCACCACCTCCATATCCAAGCAGATCATAATCGCTGATGACATAATTGCTTTTGCGAAAAAACACCAATTCCTTTTGTCCGATAGTATAGAGGTCATACCTGCGTCCACAATTCCAGTTTATAAATTTTTGAATTTTTAAGGTGTCCGCATCCAGTTGGTTTAAGACATATGTTTCCACTTCCAGGTAAAAGTAGTTTTCATCCAGTTTGACAATCGTTCCGATCGCACCATAATCCGCTTCACACACCAGGGTGGATAAGCTTAGATAGCGATAATCGGCTTTTGCGGTGGGAAGGAGGAGGGTAAGGGATAGGAAGAGGAGGAGGTGATGCATGGGATGAGAGGGTGAGTGGTTAAAAAGTAAACTGCTTTTTACAGCCGATTAGTATGATAGGATGAGATTGTGCTAAAACAATGAGCACCCTCCCAACCTCCCTCGAGGGAGGAGATATATTGCTCTGTTAAGCGTAAGTTCACTTACGCTTGCGCGTGTGCAAGTTTAAACTTGCGATGGTATTTTCTTCACTCAATGAGCACCCTCCCAACCTCCCTCGAGGGAGGAGATATGTGAGTCTCAGACGGAGATCGTCTTGATCCCGATACGCCCGGTATAATCTATCCGGTTGAGCAGCATATTGATTTTCTCCTTTTTAAAATACTCATCAACAGCTTTACGACAGCCTTCCCAATGACCATAATCATCAATGATGAGTACACCATTACTCACAAGCATTGGATATAAATGGATTAATTCATGCCAGGTGGATTCATACCAATCTGTGTCAAGGCGAAGTAGTCCAATCCCATTCTTCGGAACCGTAGATGGAATCGTATCCTCCACTTTTCCTTGAACATAATGGATGTTTTCTTTCTTGTACCCGGTAAGACCCATATTGTGTTGCACTTCGTTGAGATCAGCAAGGCACCAAACGGATGTTTCTTTCTGATCCTCGTGTTGCTCCAACAGCGTAGCAGCAGCCTTACCTCTGAAATCCAAATCGTTGTTGGTTGGCGCAGACATACCTTCGAATGTGTCGTAGAGATATAACTGCCGATCAGGGATATTCCTTGTTTGCAACATTTTGGCGACAAGCATCGCACTACCTCCGCGCCATACACCACACTCGACAAAATCACCTGGTATCTTGTTTTCAAGAACATACAAAGTTGCTTTGTAAAGCGAGTACATTCTTTCCACAGAAGTCATGGTGTATGGTTTGCACATAGCAAGCAGTTCCAGAAACTCAGGTTCGCTCCTGTACTCTTGCATGGGATCAACAGGATTTTTAACAAGACTATACCCTGCCTTATGAATTATTTTGCCAAGCAATTTCTTCATGATTTCCCTTTATCAACCCCTTTCAGATATTTATCAAACCAACTCATCAAACGCAGGTTGTAATCATATCGTGCAGTTGAATTGGCATTCCCATGCCCTTCGCCCGGATAGAAAACTAATTCTACCGGTGTTGTTGTTCTGCTCTTGACATGACGATAGAGCTCCATCGATTGGGATGGATGCACACGCGGATCATCTTTACCATGCATGATCAACAAGGGTGTCTTACACTGACCAGCATAATAAATCGGACTGCGCTTCAGAAAGAAGTCGTAATCATCATAAACCCATTTGCGCGAATGAACAAGGTATTCTTCATTTGGAATATCTGTTGTACCCCACTTTGAAACATTATCACTGATACCCACAAACATCACTCCTGCTGCAAAACGATCTGTGTAACGAGTCGAAAACCATCCTGTCGCATAACCTCCATATGAACCACCTGTAACACCAACTTTAGTAGCATCTACCAATCCACTTGCAATCAAATAATCTACACCATCCACCACATCATCAAATTCTTTTCCGGCAGGATCACCCTGACTTGTTAAAGTAAACTTCACACCACGTCCTGTAGACCCACGATAGTTTGGATAGAAAACGGCATATCCTTCTGCAGCCCCTGTTTGTCCGGGGTTGCTATAAGCTGTCAACCAACCATTGTTGAAATGTGCTTCCGGTCCACCATGTACTATCGTAATCAAGGGATATTTTTTTCCTCCTTCTTCATGCAGTGTACGAATCAGAAGACCTTCTATTTCCAAACCATCTTTCGCTTTATACTTCACGACTTCTTGTTTTGCAAATTCAATATCGGCAAGCATTGGATTACTATCTGTGATTCGTTTCATCTCGCTCTGGCCTGTTCCCTCTATGAATAGTTCAGTCGGATGATTGTATCGGTCTGCTACGAAGAGCCCTCTTCCATTTGCAGATAGTTCAAAATGGGTGATGTTAAATCCTTTCTCGATAGATTGGAAAACAGGTTTTGCTTTTGCATCTGCCTTGATGATTCCATACACAGATTCAACACCGGTGCTTCCCATAAAATGGATTTGGCCTGGATCCTGCCAGATAATTTGTTCGAACATACCTTCCCAATCTTTAACAAGGATTGTTGGTTTGCCTCCAGTGGCCGGGACTATAAACAAACTACCATCAGTAGGATCATGAAGATCTGAGCCCGCTATAAACGCAATTTGATTTCCATCTGGGCTCCATTTAAATTCACCAAGCTTTCCCTGGTGATCTATCGTGGAAAGCACTTTCATGGTAGCGATATCCACAACAGAAAGGCTCATGGCCATATACGAATCATCCACTAAGGAAGTAGGTGCTTTTGCGCAAAGCAATTTTTTGCCATCAGGACTCCATTCAAATTCGGTAAAGTGTCCATCTACCAATATCTCTTTTGCAGTTCCAATTCCGGGCTCAACAAGATAGATCCGGGCAATCGCTAAATTCTGTTCATATAATTCGGGAGAATAAGGTAAAGCTGCTTTCGCTTTTTCTTCGGGTTTGTTAGCTACGAAAGCAAGTGTTTTTCCGTCAGGGGACCATTGATAATAGCTGATCGAAGTTTCGAACTTATAGAGTAGAGAAGCTTCACCACCATTCAGGCTGATCTGGTAGAGGCTGGAGACTTTATCATTCTCCAATTTATTCAGGTAGGTGATTGTATTCTGCCCTGGCCTGAAATTGATCATTCGGACATTTCCCCTGGTTACAAAAGGTGTTGAACTTCCATTGGCGACATTATACAAGTACAATTCTGTCCGTGAGGGTTTATTTTCAATAGTCGGGTCGGACTGAACACGTTGCGTATATGCGATGATATTGCCATCATCAGACCATGCAGCAGCGGCTACTGATTTGAGTGAAGCCACATCCATAGGGGTCAGGGAACGCTTAACCTGGGCATCAGTTCTGACGCCTACTAAGAGGAATAGAAATCCGAAGAAAAATCTCATTTGCATAACATGATAGGTATAGGTGAATGAACACGCAAAACTACCCTTTCTTTTATTTCAGTCCCGGGGTAGTCGATGAATTCCTCTGAACCATATACAAGATTTGCGCCTCCTGTATTTTCGTTACATTTGATTCCATTTTTGAAAATGAAATGACCGGCTAAATATGATCTTATTAACTGAAGTTCAAGGCTTTCTGACCTCACTGGATATCTGGGATATCTGTTTCATCCTGTTGCTGGCTGTATTCCTCGGGATCGAGGTGATCAGCAACGTACCCGCCATCCTTCATACTCCGCTGATGAGTGGAGCCAATGCAATCCATGGCGTGGTGATTGTGGGGAGTATTATTGTGATGGGCCATACCAGTCCCGACAATTATTTAGCGCTTACGCTGGGTTTCCTGGCGGTGGTTCTTGGCACCTTGAATGTGGTCGGTGGATTTGTCGTCACCCACCGCATGCTCCAGATGTTTAAGAAAAAGAAAACCTCCTAAGCCCTACACCTAAATCCCCTAAAGGGGACTTTATTAAAAAATAATTATCAAAACAAAAACATGGCGATCAGCGATATTCTCAAGATTTGTTACCTCCTGGGCAGTATTTCATTTATTGTAGGGTTGAAAATGTTGTCCCGTCCGGACTCAGCGAAAAAGGGAAATCTTTATGCTGCACTCGGAATGATCATTGC
>DASXWI010000670.1:0-5120 GCA_036503755.1 Saprospiraceae bacterium
GAAAATAGAAAGTGACAGCACCTTGCAGCTCATAGATACGGCATGGACTAAATTGACTACTTCGACTACGTTCAGCAAACTTGCACCGGGGTATGAAGGAGGTTTTGAAACAATGCTGAACGAATGCGTAGTAGCAGGAGAGTATGCCATATTTGAAAATGGGAATCTCCGACCTCACCAGGTAACATTTTTAGCCAATGGCCAGTTGAATGGATTCAAACCCTTTCTCGGATATTCGTTATGCTACGCTGGAGATTGCCTGGAAGAGACAGATCCACCTTCAAGGACAATCGATCTAATGGATGAAAAAGGGACAAGACAAACCTTTGCTTTCAAATCTATTGAAGGTAAAATGGCGCTTGAATTATACAGCATCGGGCCTCCGATCCCGGATATGAAAGGGGGTAGGAGCATTGGCCCAATGATTTATGAATTGCGGACAGAATAAGTGTCTTCCCTTCACTTTCTAGCACCCGTATACAGTTGTAGTATTTTGGTCATCTTTGTTTCCGGCCCTACGGTTTACGATTATAAGTCCTCAGGACGATAATTATTTTTGCATACCATTTATGAAAAGAAGTTGCGGAGAAACTAAGTTATGGCTCAGCATGTCCTTTTGCCTTATAGCCAGTATTGGTGTTTCTCAGTGTCCGCAATTTACTTCCTGGGCGATTTCCGGCAATAACGAAATACTTTGTGAGGGAGAATCTGTAACGCTATCCATTGAGGGTCAGGATATTCCTGTTGGAAGTAATGTAGAATGGTATATTGGTCCGGGGGCGACTTTTGACCCATATGCCGGTGAAGGAACCCTTATCGGCTCTGTACCGGTCCAACCTCATCCAAATATTCCTGGTGATATCACTATTGAGGATTATACATGGACTATACCAACAACTTTTTGTGAAACTGAAGGAGGAGGATCATACTGGATAGCTGGTATTGTAGATCCTCCGCCCACGGGTTCCTGCATGGATATTATTACCGGTTTTTTTGGGTTAGAGATCAGTTGCCCTGAGTTGATGTTGACAGGAGGTGGAGAGGTATGTGAAGGAAATTGTCCTGATAACCCAACCACAATTATGTTTTCAATCGTGGGGGATGACACACCTTTCATAGCCGATTTGGTAATTACAGCGTCAGTGTTTCCTCCTTTTGAAATTGAAGATCTCGAAATCAGTGATGGTCAATCCATCATTATCTGCCTCGAAGGATTTTTTCCAAACTTCGATCCTTCCTCCGGGATATTAACAGTACCGGTGCTGGCGATTGGTATCGAAGCAACTGTGGAAATCACGTCAATTGTGAGTGCTTCAGGTTGCCCTGTGTTAGTTGATCCGAATTCCATTTCACTTTCTTTTATTGCGGCACCTTCTGCTAATGCAGGTAATGATGAATCGATTTGTGCAAATGAATCGGTGCTATTATCTGCCAGTATCGGCGGGTCTGCTACGGAAGCATCATGGACGACTTCCGGGGACGGATCGTTTGATGACCCTTCAGAAGTGGATGCAACCTATACACCAGGACCCGGTGATATTGCTTCCGGTGAAGTTGAACTCACTTTAACGGCTACTGATGAAAATGGCACATGCATACCTGCCACTTCCACAGTGACGATCACCATAGAACCCTCATGGAGCATTGATGTAGGTCCCCCTCAAACCGTCTGCATTACGGATATTGTTAATGTCACCGCAGTCATTACTGGTGAGCCTACTACAGGTACATGGACTTCAAGTGGCGATGGCGACTTTGATGATCCTGACGCAGAAAGCACTTATTATGAACCGGGAACCCTGGACCTGGTCAATGGCAATGTGACATTATTTTTCACCATGGATCAGAGTGAACCATGTGCCGCTCCCGCAGTCCCACTTGAAGTCACATTCGTTTATGCACCTGTTGTCAATTTGCCTGTCGATATTGAAGTATGCACTGAAGATAGTGTCACCATACACATTGGTATTTCTGGAGATTACCAGCAAGTGACATGGAGTACAGCCGGGGACGGTGTCTTGATTGTGCTAGATGATTTTGAAGCGAATTATACACCCGGTCCAATTGATATTAATAACCAGTTTGTTACCGTATCCGTCACCGTGCAAAGTATATATCCGCAATGTGGCCAAACGACCTATAATCTGCCGATTGATATCATCTTTTGTGATTGTCCTCCATTTCAGACATCGCCGCCAGCGGGTGAAGTCTGCGCTATTTCAGATATGCTTGATTTAGCTGCTTTGCTTGAAGATGGGGGTTCGGGTGGATGGAGTATAACCACAGTACCACCCGGTATTAATCCTGCGACGTTAAACGGCAATGTATTTACCACTAATCTTTCTGATCCGGGATTATATACTGTGACATATACATTGAATTCACCTGATCCAGGATGTCCTGCAACTTCTTCTGAACAAATTGTAGTGAGCGGACAAGTAGTCCCTGATGCAGGAGCTGATATGGCATTTTGCGGACCACAGGTAATTCAATTGAATGGAATGATGACGCCACCTTCTATGGTTCCTATTATGTGGGAGACCTTGGGTGATGGTACGATCGCAGATATTATGGACTTAAGTACTGTATATACTCCTGGTCCTGCAGATTCGATTGCAACATCATTCTCAATAGTTTTGCATGTGCTTGACCCGGTATGTGGAACACAAAATGATACGGTGACTTATTTCTTTCGTACACCCCCTTTTACTTTATTTTCAAATGATACTGTTGAAATATGCAATGCGACTACTAATGGTTCTTTGCTTGATTTTAGTTCTTTGATCATTGGGGGAGATACTTCGGGTACCTGGACGAATGTCTTTAATGTGCCTGTTGATTTTTCGAATCCTGATTCCGTAGACTTTAATGGAATAGCTGAAGGTTATTATTTGTTCCAATACGAAACGAATTCCGCTATGTCTCCATGTTCAGAAACCATTTATAATATAATTGTTTCTGTTGAAGATTGTGCATGCCCTGTATTGATCACTCAAAATGTACCCGGGGGAATTTGCAATACGATTGATAGTCTAAACCTCGATGCATTTGTAATGGCAGGAGCACCTGGTTCATGGCAAATCATCAACAGCCCATCAGGATCAAATCCGGCAACCATCTCAGGTTCAATGTTAGTGATTAGTGGATGTGACCAGGGTTTGTACGATATCAGGTTTACGTTTGATGCAGCACCCCTTGTAGGATGCCCGGATAGCGCGGACATTCAAATTTTTATCCAGGATTCCATCACGTTGAGTATTTCAGGAGATACAAGCACATGTGGGCAGGTTGTAGTTCAAGTGAATGCAATGATCGGAGGTTCTGCAACAGGAATTAATTGGACCACTTCAGGGAATGGTTTATTTATTGATCCAGGAAGCCTATCAACAACCTACATGCCATCAGTCAATGATGTTGCTTCAGCTAACGTCCTTTTGATAGCCACCACATTGGATACATTTGGATTCTGCCCTGTGCAGGAAGATACGATTTCCTTGTTTTTAGTTACACCACCTTCCACAACGTTCAGTGCATTGATGGATACGCTGTGCAACCACCCGGATAGCGGCTCTGTGATTAATCTTTTTTCATTTATTATGGAAGGGGATGGCACAGGATTCTGGACAGATCTCGATGGCAGCATGGTCGATTTATCTGATCCCACACAGGTTGATTTTGCAGGAGTCAGCGCCGGTAATTATCGCATCATGTATACTACGCAAACCGCACTGTTACCTTGTACGGATAGTATGTACATTTTTACTGTAGTAGTAGAAGATTGCGGTTGTCCACCACTAGTTCTATCACCGATTGAATTAAGCTTGTGCCAGGGGGCAACAGCGGAGCTTAATGATGAAATCATTAGCGCTGACCCCGGCACCTGGAGTATTGTTAGTGGGCCAGCGGGTATTTGGCCGGTGATTAATGGTTCTACCTTAACAACTGTACATGCTGCCGGAGGAAATTATGTATTGAAGTATACACTTACGGATTCCATACCAGGATGTCCTGCCTCTGAGGTACATTCATTAGTGATTGGAGCTCCTCCTGCATTTACAATTATTGATTTGATCTGCGATGCAGATCAAATGTTTTATGAGATCATCATTCAAACTGAATCACCTTCTATTACTTCTGATTTCGGTATAGTCACCACAACGGGTCCGGGCGAATATAGTATTGACTCTGTTCCTGCGGGACAAGATGTTGAAATATTGGCTACAGGTTTCATTGGCATATGTACATGGACATTTAATGTCACAGCGCCGGATTGCAGTTGCACGCTATTTACTGAGGACATTGCGGATACCATTCGTTTTTGTCCTGGCGATACCTTTGTATTGATACCTATTGTGACAGGAGCCCAGGGATTACCTTTCTCCACGTGGATAACTCCTGATGGCACTAAGATGCAGCCAACACTTCCACTTTATGAAGAAGGGGAGTACATATGGATTGTAAGAGATATGGCAGGATGTGAAGAGCGCGATACCTTCTATGTCGAGTTTATGGGTCCGGAAGGTGCTGTATTTTCAACTGTTCCTCCCTCATGCCCCGATAGCGATGATGGACAGATCGTTATTGATTCAATTTTGGAAGGATCTCCTCCTTTTTTAATTCAATTAGACTCCTTCACACAACAACCTGTAGTTCAGTTTCCTTTTGTTTTTCCTCAAGTTGGTTTAGGAAGCCATGTTGTTGCGATTACTGATATGATTGGTTGTACACTTGAGATTGATATTGAAGTAGAAAGTGCGGAATTCGGTGTTTTAGATATTGGCCCGGATGTACTAATTCAAAAAGGTGATAGTACGCTTATTGAACCTTCATATGATGATATTAATGTCATGCGTGTAACATGGAATCCATCCATGCCAGGTCAGGGTCTTGAACCGTTCTGGTTGGGTCCTGAACTTACCACGTTGATATCCGTTATCGTTGAAGATACAGCGGGGTGCATATATGAAGATTCATTGCTCATCACCGTCGTAGAAGAAGAAACGTTTTTTATTCCAAATGTCTTTACGCCAAACGGTGATCAGATTAATGATGTGGTTTTCGTAGTGACTAATCTTCCTGATGACAGGTTGATTTCCTTTGAAATTTTTGACAGGTGGGGT
>DASXWI010000671.1:0-1879 GCA_036503755.1 Saprospiraceae bacterium
GGTTAATTGGTTTATTAGTTTATTGGTTAAAGGGTTAACGAATTTAGGATCGGGAATTAGATGTTGATTGTAAGATAAAGAATGATGGGGATGGAATTCAATTCCTAATGGCCGTCGGAGACGGCGGTACAGATTATTTCATTGAAACAGATTCCCTTGATATTCCGTACGCGAGCTAAAGTGCAGCTTAAGCAACATGCACTTTTTATAGGCCTATCACCTATTCATGATCAACAAGAAACCAAGTCTGGCGTCTGCGAGTCTGACGTCTGACGTCTCTTTTTAATCCATCTTATACGCAGACGTAAAGATCCGGTTCCAGTTGATGCCATTGCTCATGCTGCCATTCTTGGTAGAGAACCAGATGAAAAGTGGCTTGCCGACGATGTGGTCATGAGGTACAAAACCCCAGGCACGTGAGTCTTCGGAATTGTGACGGTTGTCTCCCATTGCCCAGAAATAATCCTGCTTAAAGGTATACGAAGTAGAAGGAACACCATTGATGATGTATTGCCCATTCTCCTCCTTATAGTCATTGCCTTCATATACATCGATAACTCGTCTATACAGAGCAATAGTTGCTGGTGTGAGTTCTACGGTTGCTCCCTTCTTCGGAATATAAATCGGGCCATAATTGTCCACAGTCCATGTACCAAAATGCTCCGGATCATGAGGAAATAAGCCGGATGAGTATGGTGACATGTCAAATGGAACGATTTGGATATTCGGATCCATTTTTTTCAACTCTTCTATATGGGTTTCACTCAGGAAATAAGGCACTACCCTATTGTCTGGAACGGCTATGCCGAGCTCCTGGACTTTCGCATAGTTGAGGTTGGGTGAATTGACCTGGTACATAAACTGCAGGTTCTTTGGATTGATAGCCGGCTTGCCATTGATATACACTTGTCTATCTCGTACTTCAAGGCTATCACCTGCTATTCCGATACACCGTTTGATGTAATGATCTTTTTTATCAATTGGTCTTGTAATCAAAGGGGCATTTCCTACATCTCGTTTTGCTTCCTTGCTGGTTTTAACCTGGAATGCTGTGTAAGAACGTGAGGGAGAAAGATATACGCTATCACCTACTGGCCAATTGAATACAATGGGTTCGTTGCGATCTATGCTTTCAAGTGCAGGTAATCGGAAATAGGGTAAGGATGGTTTTTCAAGATAGGATTCACCACCGATAACAGGGATGGTGTTGTGTAGCAATGGAAACATAGCAACGGTCATCGGCGTGCGTATGCCGTAATGCGCTTTACTCACAAATAGAAAATCACCTACCAATAATGATCCTTCCATCGAAGGTGTTGGAATTTTGTAAGCCTCCAATAAAAACATACGAATAAATGCAGCAGCAAAAACTGCAAAGACAATCGCTTCGACCCATTCACGCGCAGGGGATTTGTGATAAGGGTTATTCTTAACCAACTTTTCCAGTTGACGAGGTTTGTTGGATTTGATAGCTTCTTCAATCTGTTTCTTGTATTCTTCTTCTCGAGGTAGAATCGGGCTGACATACTTATCCGTTTTGCTCAAGGCAATGGATGTAAAAATGGCAGGTGCGTAGATCACAGCCATTGCACTATGGACAAAACCGAGTTTGTCAAATGAACGCACCAGGTCCACAGCCATCCCACAAAAGATGAAAATATTTACAACAGGGAAGAGAAGCCACAGGGCATAGGAAGGTTTCCTTCCAATCAACTTAGCCCATTCTGCAAAATTGACCCCGGGAATCAAGCCTTTAATTGCAGCCACACCCGCTTTTGGAAAAAGGAGGTAAAGACTGATACTCAGGAAGATATAAGATACTATCAGGAAAATAAGAATGCTCACGGGAATCAGATTTAATTATGATGCTAAGAGCGCC
>DASXWI010000672.1:0-2282 GCA_036503755.1 Saprospiraceae bacterium
TGGAAATGCTTGTCCTTATCGTCACGGCGGATGGATTTTTCCATTTTATCGATCGCGGAAAGCAATCCTTCATATCTTCTGTTCAAACGGTCAAGCGCAGAGGTATCTCTTGTGCTTTTTTCGCCAAATTTTTTCTCCTTGACTGCTTTAAAAGCATTGTCGATCCGCTTCCAGATTTTAGCCCGGTCGCCTCTTGACAATTCTGCATCTTTAAATTCACCTTGAAGACGCTTGAGATCATTAAAGAGTGGCTGGAGTCCGAGACCTCCTTTAATTTTCTCCTCCACCTGGTCGAGCGTCGCGTTAAATTTATCTGCTACTTCACGGGATACGCGATCAGCTTCTGAGTCGAGATTCTTGCGCATGTCTTTCAACTGCGTAAAAATATCGTTGGTCATTTCTCTCAACTGCTGACCATGCTCGCGCATGAGGGTCTTGTCAAAAATATTTTTCTGGACTTTCTCCCAGGTCTCTTTCATTTCCTCCCAGAGCTGATTTTTATAATTATCGGCTCCGGACAGTTTATCCTTGATCTCTTTGAGTTCGTTGAGGAAGGATTGGTACAACTTATTCGATAAGACGACGAAATGCCATTCCGTTTGTGCCCGCTGGATGATATCCGCACGATCCACTTTCAATTCAGCCGGCAACAGGCTATCTGCTGCGGTCAAAGGCCTGACGATGTGGGTATATCCTTCCGGGAAAGGAACCTCATGGGATTCCCGCCATTCATTCAACATGAGGTTATAAAACTCCTCAGTTGTGGATTCAAAAGGAAAGGTGTAAATATCCACCACGTTATCTTCCGCCTTTAAGGCGATGGCAATAAGGACTTTCTGATCCTTCTCATTGCTTCCCCACATTACGATTCTCGTCTTCATGTCAGTAGGTTTTAGTTGTACAGGTATCGTGAAATCATATTGGAGGATGGCAAACCATCTTCCGTTACTTTATTAATTATTGTAATGTTCAATTCTCAAATGATCCCTTGATCATTTTTATTGTGCAGTGTCTGCCAGATAGCCTTGTTTTTCGGCTTTCAACACATCATGCTCCAGTAAATATTCTGCAATCTGCACAGCATTGGTGGCGGCCCCTTTTCGGAGGTTGTCTGCCACAATAAAGAGGTTCCAACAACGATCGCGTGATTCATCTTTACGGATCCGGCCTACCCAAACGGCATCACGCCCTTCTGCAAGGATAGGCATAGGATACTGATTGGACTTAGGATCGTCGTAAAGTTTGACACCGGGTGCCAGGGTGAGAATACTGCGAATGTCGGTAATATTTGTATCAGCACCAAGTTCTACATTCACGGATTCGCTGTGGCCTCCGAGTACCGGCACTCTCACGGCTGTAGCTGTGACCGGCATATCAGGAACCCCCATGATCTTACGGGTTTCATGCACCAGTTTCATTTCTTCCTTGGTGTAATCATTTTCCAGGAAGACATCACAATGCGGAAGGCAATTGGCAAATATGGTGTAAGGGTAAACCATGGCATCCGGTTGTTCACCTTTGACTTCCTGTTTGTATTGCTTAACAGCTTTCATACCTGTACCTGTAACGGCTTGGTAAGTGGAAACGATGATTCGTTTTATACCAAAGTTGGCGTGCAAAGGTTGGAGTGCTACCACCATCTGGATTGTGCTGCAGTTTGGATTGGCGATGATTTTATCCTCCGGAGTAAGTACATGACCGTTAACCTCAGGCACTACGAGGGGGATGCCCTCTGTCATCCGCCAGGCTGATGAATTGTCGATGACGGTGCATCCTGTTTCTGCAAACTTCGGAGCCCATTCTTTTGAGACTGAAGCACCTGCAGAAAACAAGGCGATATCCGGGTTGGCGGCGATGGCGCTTTCCATAGAAACCACCGGGAATTCCTGGCCATTAAATTTGACCAATTTCCCTACCGAGCTTTCGGAGGCTACGGGCAATAATTCAGACACTGGAAAAGCCCTTTCTTCCAGCACTTTAAGCATAATCTGACCCACCAGTCCGGTGGCGCCGACAACGGCTACTTTCATTTCAGTTGTTGTTGATTTGATTGCAAAGGTAGTCCAGTCCGTTCATTTTGATACAGGTTGTTTTCGTCTGTAAAATGTGGTCCCTGAGCAAGCCGAAATGATGGAAAATTGAAAGCACATTTGAGTTGGTCCATGAGCCTGTCTAATTGATGTGAGAGAAACCAATTGGGTAGGAAAAATCCCGCAACCACATTACGCCCGGAACACTTAAAGCAGTGTGGCACCTTGGATGTAGAGACGCGATTAATCGCG
>DASXWI010000673.1:0-3004 GCA_036503755.1 Saprospiraceae bacterium
AAAAGCAGCTTTCCTACTCAACCCAGGCTGCCTCCAGCCCTTCTCCCTTTCAATGCAGAATCTTTATTACAACCTGCTTCCCATAATCAGGCCTACAGCTAAGAATGTGTCCACTTTTTTGGACAAAGCTGTTTTTTCAAAACCCAACCATCAGTTGACTCCCACATCCGAGCAGATGTTGATCGATTACGAGGTCTTCGCCATCAAGCGTTACAAAGACAAAACCCAAAAACCGTATTACATGGATACGCAGCTGGACAAGGTGAAAAGCGATACCTATTTGTTGGAAGGGGACAAGGATCTTTTATTCCCATACCTACGCTCAATAGAAAATGCGAGTAAGCATATCCATCCACTAAAAGAAGTTCGTGTCTTTGAAAATGTGGGCCATGGTATTGAAACCTATGGCGGGGCGATGAAATACATTGGGGATATCATTAAAGAATCTAAGGTGAGCTAATACTTTGAATGGCATTGTAGAATGAAGAGAGAACGGGCAGGACGTGTCCTGCCCGTTCTCTCTTCATTCTACAATGAAACCCCTCTTGTCCATTTTTTCCTCCTCTCAACAATTCACCTGCTCTTTACAATTACTTAAAGTATATGAATACTCCAAAATTCTACCACCCATATTGGAGGTATTTAGCGTATATCACATTAGTTATCATTTGTTTATAACCAATATTCGCGACCGTCGGTAATTTCGATCACCTTCCGCATTTAAACACCCTTTTGTCTCAAAATTCTACTTTCAAATGATCCATTTTACCTTTTGCTGTCCTAAACTTCTTGTTTTTTCAGCAATAATTATCCCATAGCCATCCCGGTGTCCGGGTAGATTCGTGACTTCGAATTTAACCGACAACAAAATGAAAAATCAACATCGACTTTTCCTTCCAATGCTTTTAAGGAAGCCTTATGTCTTTGTGATACTCTTACTTAGCTCCACCCAACTACTCATAGCCCAGAACCAAGGAGGTAATATCCCTTCTCCTATGGTTACAGGTATAGTGTTGGATGCTGCAGATAATAGCCCACTGCCAGGTGCCACCGTGATGCTGAAAGGCGAAAGTGTCGGCACCATAAGCGATACCGATGGTCATTACCAGATCAAAGCAGAGACTGGCGATACCCTTGTTTTTAGTTTCGTTGGATATATACCGGTAGAAATAGCTGTTGGGCAACAAATGCAAATCGATGCATTGCTTGCCATTGACCAGGCAGAATTAGATGAAGTTGTGGTCATAGGATATGGACAGGAAAAACGCTCAAACCTCACCGGCTCCGTTTCTTCTGTCAAAGTTGATTATCTAAAAGACAAACCAATCAATCGCCTCGACCAGGCTTTACAAGGAATGGTATCAGGTGTGATGGTATCAAAAGGAGGAGGTGCACCAGGAGCAAGTCCAACGATCCATATTAGAGGTGTTGGTTCAATCGGGAATACAGAACCACTCTGGATCGTGGATGGAATCAAAATGAGTCCAGGCAATCACTTTAATCTCGATGATGTTGAATCCATGGAGGTGCTGAAGGATGCAGCTTCATCCGCTATTTATGGTGCAGAAGCTGCCCATGGCGTAATCCTCGTTACCACAAAACGTGGAGCTCCAACCGGAAAGACAGTAGTCACGTATAGTAGTTCATTTGCACAGGTAAATCCGATTTCATTACCTACTCTCCTTGGCAGCGAAGATTTTGTAGCCTATAAAAAAGAATCACGCCTCAACGCTGGCCAAAACCCTGAACCTGCCTGGGATAATTGGGAGCATGACACTGATTGGATCCCCGCTTTTTATGCAGGTAGTGGATTTTCCCATTTTCATGATCTCTCTATTGCTAAAGGTGCTGATAAATCCAATTTCTTCCTGTCCCTTGGTTATGATAATGAGAATGGAATCCTGGTCAACAACGATTTCAAACGTTATAGCCTTCGATTGAATTCAGATTTTGAATTGCTCAAATGGTTGTCTGTTGGGGAAAGCATTTTGTTATCCACCGTAAAGGAAGATCCTATTAATAATAACAATGAAGATTACAACGGCGCTATCCCATATCGTTCAATCCCGATCATGCCTATCTATGATGCAAACAATCCTTATGGTGGATGGGGTAGAGCACCAGATTATTTCCAAGGTCCAAACCCGGTAGCTACACAGTATCAACAACACGAAGACAGGAGATACAACAGGCTCGATGGTATGATGTATCTCGATATTAAACCCCTCAAAGGACTTACGGTCAGAGGAACGATCGGGTACAACACCTTGTCTTATTTAAGCCAGGCATTTAATGAAGCCTTTGATTACGGCGCATTTGCCAACCCGATCAATTCCCTCACTTATTCTTCCGCAAATGATGAAGCCATCACAGGAAACGTGGTAGGCACATATTCATTGCTAACCGGCAATCATGCTTTCAAATTCATGGCAGGATATGAATCCTCCCAGTTTGAAACGATGCACTTCAATGCCACAGCAACAGATTTTCCAATTGATGTAGCCTCCAGTTTTAATCTTGCAACAGGTACATTCAATGTGACAGACCGCCAGTCGATTTATCAACGCAGGTTGTTATCCCAGTTTGGAAGGATCAATTACAATTACAAGGAAAAATATCTTCTTGAAGCCAATATCAGAAGAGATGCATCTGCACCAGCTTTCAGCCCTGAAAACATTTGGGGTGTGTTTCCATCTATTTCTGCAGGGTGGAATATTGCTAAAGAATCTTTCATGTCCGATGCAGATTTTTTCACAATCCTGAAGCTGCGGGCAAGTATTGGATCACTGGGGTCAGACAATATTGGAAATTTTATTTATTCCAAAACCTACACTTCACAGTTTGATTCCTACACATTCGATGTAAATGGGCAAAACAAAGTTGCTGGATTTTACATCAGCCGTTTTCCAAATGCGGAAGTTAAATGGGAAGAAGTACAGATCAGCAATATCGGACTGGATGCCGCCATCTTAGATGGAAGACTTTCTTTTTCAATTGAATACTA
>DASXWI010000674.1:0-4845 GCA_036503755.1 Saprospiraceae bacterium
TCATCATCTTTTAGATAGATGACTTTATTGGTGTAGCGGACAATCGGTGTTGCATCTGAGCCAATGAAGTATTCACCATCACCCATACCCACAACCAATGGACTTTGTTTCCTTGCAGCTACAAGCACATCCGGGTTGCGGTCATCTGCGACAACTATAGCATATGCGCCAACTACTTGTGAGAGCGCCATACTTGTTGCATCGGCAAGATCAAGATTGTCTTTATTTTGATAAGCTTCTATGAGATTCAGAAAGATCTCTGTATCGGTTTCACTTTTAAAGGCGTAGCCATCTCTCGATAAGGCTTCTTTCAGTACCGAATAATTTTCAATGATGCCATTATGAATCAGGACAAGATGTCCATTATTCGAAACATGCGGGTGGGCGTTGATATCGTTAGGTTCACCATGAGTTGCCCAGCGGGTGTGGCCCATACCGGCAGTTGCATCCAGGTTTTGACTTCCTACAAAGTTTTCAAGTTCGGAGACTTTGCCTTTTTTCTTAAAGACCTTCATCTGGCTATTCAGCAAAGCAACGCCTGCGCTATCATAACCCCTGTATTCAAGTTGTTTTAAACCTTGTATCAGGATAGGATAAGCTGGGCGGGGGCCAATGTAACCGACTATTCCACACATAAGATCATAAAATTAATATCCTTGAAAAACTGGTATCAGGATGATAGGCAACTTTTAAAGTGCTGTATAAGATATTCTCAACCTTGGCGCATACGTAGGGTGGTTTGGACCAAAAATCACTGCCCTGTTTGGAATATTTCCTTTCCCAAATGGATTGAAATATATGATATTTTCCTGGTTCCCATCGTAGATCGATTGGGCCTGAATTGTAATGTTCATGTTGTACCGATATACCGTAGGAGGTCCCACTGCATATTCAGTCAATTTTCCACCAAAAATGGCATTAAACGATTCGGTTGTACTGCTGCTCCCTGTTAATGTCAAAGCTATAGCTACATCCTCTGAATTGACCAATGCGGAATCTGTTTTTTCCTGTGTAATCATATATGGAAAGGGAGGGTAAAGTTCGCCGTTTTCCCCATAAGGAAAAGTACAGAAGAATTCAATTTCAGCCTGGTTGATAATGGCTGGACCTATTTCATCCAGACCTTCAAGGCGCATTCGGGTGGTCACCCCGGACATTCCCTGGACATAAAAGTATTCTTCTTCAGGATCTTCAGTTAAGGCTTCGCCTACAGGAGATCCTGTATAGTCATGTTCCATGTGGGCTGTTTTCACACTCCCCGTGCTTCCTGAAGTACAGAAAAGATTAAACTCAAGATCCTCGTTGGTATCAGTGTCATAATAATAAGTTAGCCTGGTCACTTGGCTCAGAAGATTAAATCCAAGCATCGTATTGCTACCTGATGACATTTTGATATTTAGTCCGTTGAAATAATGTTTGAAACTGTCCTGATTCTCGAATACAATTGTATCCTGAAGGAGAAGATCATTCATCTTTGAAACATCAAGCGAGATTCGTACACAAGGTGCGAAGGTGGTGGTATCCTTTGGATGTCTTACGGTCAGGCTATCATAAGGTTTTGGAATAAACGTTACGGAGCCCAGGAGTTCAGGCAGAATCATAAACGTATCATTCGAATAATATTCCATTTTATATGCGGGATTCTCTGCCATGCGGTAAACCTCAAGTGTGACAGGCTCGAGCGTGTCTCCGTAAAAACCAAGAGTGTCATACCTCAATTGGAGAACAACTGAATCAAGTGTTGATTCTCTCAGTGAGGTAGCGATTCCTGAAAGTAGAGGTTGAGTAAAAATTTCTGAACTGGATTTCCCGAAGACAGGATCTTCCAAATGACCACAGAGGTATGTGATGAGTTGTCTGGTGACATTAACACCGCTATGCACAACTACGCTATCAGTGACTTCTGTAAAAAAAGTCAATCCAAAAGTGTCCTGGAATTTTAAAGCCGCCTTTTCGTCTTCAAGAAAGTCTGAACCGATCAGCGTCGGCTTGGAGCATGAAAAAGCAAGAAAGATAAAAACGGCAAGGACGACAAGGAGTCTGATGTGTATGGTCATAAAATTTCCCGGGTTACGAAAGCGCTGTATTAATTCATCAGCTCTTTGTAGAAATCGAAATAAGCCGGCAATAAGCTGTCTTCTTCCTGGAATTCCAACAAAGGTTTTTTGGATGCCTTTGCATCTTTTGCAAGTGTTGCATCCAGTTTTTTGGTGCCCTGGATCAATGCATCTGCATAGGCGATGGCTCCCTTGTGTAAGTTAACGTTGGCAGTCCCGTTTTGGTATGCCAGCAAGTCTTTTGGCTGCAGGTTATTGATAGACGCTTTGGTAAAGAAATCCTTGTTGAAATTGGATTCCAGGCTTTCGTTGTAAAGTGAATAAACGATCTTACTTTTTTTGAAAAGCGGATCATCTTTGTACGCTGTCCTCAGGTAAAATGGAACCAATGAGGTCATCCACCCATGGCAATGCACGATGTCAGGAGACCAGCCAAATTTACGGACGGTCTCTACGGCTCCTTTGCAGAAGAACACCATCCTGTCCTGGTTGTCGTCGTACAACTTCCCGGCCTGGTCTTCAAACATGAATTTACGTTTGAAAAACTCCTCGTTGTCGAGGAAGTAGACCTGGAGACGGGCACCTGGCAAAGAGGCCACCTTGATGATCAATGGGTAGTCATCATCGTTGATGATGATGTTCATACCAGATAGCCGGACCACTTCGTGTAGCCTGTGCCTCCTTTCATTGATACTCCCAAACCTGGGCATCAGTACCCGGATCTCCATTCCATTGTCCTGCGTATAAAGCGGCAGTTTCTTGAGAATGGCTGAAATTTCGGTAAGGTCAGTATAGGGGGACATTTCCTGCGTCAGGAACAACACGCGTTTCTTAATGCTCATTATTTGCGATATCCTAAGGTCATCAAATTGTATGTACCTGCTTGAACCCTTTCGGTTCAAAGGGCAGCAAAGATAGCTAATAAATACCTAAAAGCCCGGATTGGTTTAATATTAAAGGGCTGAAAATCAGCCAAGTTTGAGCAGGAATCACTTCCGGGAGAAAAGTATATGTATAAGAAATTAACAATCAGGGGGTTAAAAAGAGAAGTGTGCCTTGAATTGGAGCAATTCTTCTTGAAAGCTCACCTGGGGCATGGAAACCTGGGAAAGGATACTGCATGGCACCTGGGTCATGACATCCTTCATGCGGATATTGTAGTTCGCATGAATGACATCGAGTTTGGGATAGAGTAATTTAACTTCCTGGACAATATCATTGATAGACATACTATGCTCTACCACGTTGTAAACCCCGGCCTTTGCATTTCCATTGACGACCTGGCTAGTGATATCTGCCAGTTTGGTTACCTCGATAAAACTCCTGTGCTGATCTCCGCTACCATTAATGGTGACTTTGCCAAGGAAATTAGCCTGGAAAAGAAAGCGATTTACTACAGCATCAATCCTGTAGGATGGATTGTACCCGTAAACATTTCCTGATCTGAGGATAAAAACTTCCTTATCGCGTTCAAGTACTTTGATTTGTTTTTCTCCTTCCCATTTTGATCTTCCATAAAAGGAATGGGGGTTTGGCGTGATTTCCTCATGGAGAGCTTCAACATGATCTCCATAAATCGAAATACTGCTCATATAGATCACCCTGGAAACAGATGACTTTTCAATTGCATAAGCTAATTGTGCAGTGCCCCAATGATTGATCTGGTCGAAAGAATGTGCATCGGCATCTGCAAATGGAGTAGTCACTTTCGCCGCAAGGTGAATGACACAATCAATTCCTTCAAGAGCTTTTTGTAAAGTCCTTCCATCCAGGATATCTCCCTGGATAAACTTCACCGGTTTGTGATCAAATTTTGCTTCCGTAAAAAAGCTGAAATTTCTTCGTGATAAGTTGTCGTAGATCGTGATCGAATGCAGATTGTCCACATCCTCAAGTAATTTCTTGACGACACTGTAGCCTATATAGCCGGCACCGCCGGTGATGAGGATCTTCATTGTAGTGAGCAGTGAGCAGTGAGCAGTGAGCAGTATGGATTTCGTGAGACGTGAGTCATGAGGCGTGAGAACATGATGGCGCGGGAGCGTGAAATGTGTGGGTATGTGCGGATGGGGCTTGAGTATTGAGATCTTGTGATGATCGGAAAGATAAGATGGTCAATAACAACCCCACATCCCCTTCGAAGGGGGAGAATCATTCCTCCTCCCTTGAGGGAGGTTGGGAGGGTGTTGTTTTCTCCAGGCATTACTTTTTCAATTTTCAATTCTCAATTTCCTTCGCCTTCGCCTTGGCCTCAGAATTCGTCAAAGCTTTTGGCTTTACGAATTCGGTCTGAATCCCGCACTCTTCCTTCGATTGCCCGGCCCATCTTGCACCCCTGGTATCCTGTGTTTCTTCAAATGATCGTGTGCAGGGCATGCAACCGATACTTAAATAGCCTTTGGCTTCGAGTGGATGTTCGGGAAGATTGTATTCGTTGCGGTATTCCCAGATCATCTTTGATGTCCAGTCGAGCATGGGATGATAGCGTAGTTTACCATCGGACAAGGGTTCTTCTTCTTGTAATGTCGATCTGAATTTTGTCTGGTCCCTTCGAACACCATTGATCCATACATCGTGTTGGGCGATGACAGGTTCCATCGGAAGTACTTTATTGAGATAACAACAATGATCAGGATTGTTGACAAAGAAAAATTTGCCTTGTTCATCACGTTGTCCTGCTTTCGAAACAGGTGATTCAACATCGATGATATTTAAATTCATCAGGTCAGCAATCACATGGCGGAAGGCCATGGTTTCCGGGAAGTGAAATCCAGTGTTCAGAAAATAT
>DASXWI010000675.1:0-5022 GCA_036503755.1 Saprospiraceae bacterium
TTGATGTCAGAGATCTTATTCCTGAGGATACCTTGAATTATAAAGTAAGGTTCGCTGCAAGATCAGCTAATCTGACTCGCTTTTACCTCAACATTGATGGGAAAGAAGTTGGTCGGAATATTGGGGGCGTAAATCTTGGAAACTATGAATCTGCCTTTGCTGCGGATGGCTTGTTACAAGGAGAATATATCCCTGGCTCATCTATTCAGGAAATTCTGATCAAGTACCCAGATGCGAATGGAGTAAACTCACGTGGTTGGGTAGATTATATTCAACTTAATTTCTGGAAGAAGAATTTATACAGGCAAGGGAATCCATTATTCATCAGGGATCCTCGCACAGATTATTTAGGCAAACCAGTTTATACGATTGAGGGCGTCCCGGCAGGTAGCCAGATTTGGGATATTACTAATCCTTTAGCACCTGTAGTTCAGCAATACCAGGGAGGTACATTTTCTACTTTTTCATTTACTTCTTCTGAAACTGCTCCATCTGAATTTATATGTTTCAATCCTTCATCCGATGTTAAGTCGCCGATTTATGAGAAGGAGGTGGAGAATCAAAATCTGCATAATATTGATAGAGCAGACATGGCTATCATTTATTATGATGAATTTGAGGAAGCAGCCTTAAAACTTGCTGATCACAGAAGGACATTTTCTAACCTCGTAGTTGTAACAGTTCCTACATCTAAACTATTTGAAGAGTTTGGAGGTGGATCACTTGATCCTTCTGCCATGCGGGATTTTGCACGAATGCTTTATTCCAGGGATCCCGGATTTCAATATTTGTGTTTTATAGGTGATGCGACATATGATTATCTGAATCATTTTACGGAATTACCTTATCAGAACTTTGTTCCAGCTTTTGAAACTGAAGAATCACTCGATCCAATCCGTTCATTTCCATCGGATGACTACTTTTCATTACTGGATAGGGATGAGGGTGATAACCTTGTTGGAGCGATTGATATTGCAGTAGGAAGATTACCAGTCAGTACAGCTGAAGAAGCCCAGGCCATCGTTGACAAGATCATTTTTTATGATCTTGATCCATCCACGCTTAATGACTGGAGGACGCGTACTGTGATGGTGGCAGATGATGAAGATAGCAATACACATATTGATCAGGCGGAAGGTTTGGCTGTTGAAAATGCTATAGCTTATCCAGATCTCAATATTCAGAAAGTATATCTTGATGCTTTTCCACAAGAGTCCACTCCAGGAGGGGATCGTTATCCAGGGGTAAATGATGCCATAGACCTGAATATGGAAAAGGGAGCATTGACAGTCACGTATCTGGGACATGGTGGACAAAATGGTTGGTCCCAGGAAAGGGTACTTGGAATCAACCAGGCCCAATCTTACCGTAACCTGGACAATATGGCCTTATTCATTACAGCTACCTGTTCGTTTGCCGGCTATGATGAGCCAGGATTTACCAGCGCGGGTGAACACTTGTTATTAAATCAGGAAGGAGGTGCAATTGCCTTGATGACTACGGTTAGGGCTGTTTACTCCGGCTCGAATAAGCGCCTTACAGAAGCAGTTCTCGACAGGTTGTATGAACCTGACAGTCCTGGCGTTTATCCAAGTTTTGCAGAAGTCTTGCGTAGGGCTAAAAATGCAAATGGGATTGATACGCTAGATAATAACGCAAGAAAATTTACTTTACTCGGAGATCCCTCTCAAATCCTGGCTATACCAGAGTATGATGTCGTGGTTACTGAAATCGGTGGTGTTCCAGTCGGTATGGGCATCCAGGATACTTTGAATGCATTGGAAGCTGCAGTTGTTTCAGGAGAAATCCTGGGACATCAAGGTGAGGTACTTGAGCAATTCAACGGGCAACTATTTGTGACTTTATTCGATAAGATACAAGTCCGTAGAACATTGGCGAATGATGAATCCAGCAATGAAAGGCCATTCATAACACAAGACCGCCAGTTATTTAAAGGAACCGCCACGGTTACGGATGGGCGATGGACGATCCAATTTGTCCTGCCAAAAGATATTGATTTTACGTATGGTAAAGGGAAGTTGAGCTTCTATGCGCATGATGGGGTAGATGATGCTGCAGGTCATTTTAATGATTTTGTAATCGGTGGTGTGTCCAAGGATGGATTGACAGATGAATTGCCACCCGTCATCAAATTGTATATGAATGATGAAAACTTTATTTCAGGAGGTATGACCGATACCGATCCCGATATTTATATACAATTGAGTGATGATAATGGGATAAATGTTTCCGGGACCAGTGTTGGACATGATATTGAAGCGATCCTGGATGGAGACGATAAAAACAGTCTCATTCTTAACGATTTTTACCAGGCTTCACTTGATGATCATACACGTGGTGAGGTGAGATATCCTTTATCTGATCTTACTCCAGGTTTGCACACTTTAAAGGTAACAGCATGGGACCTCGCTAACAATCCGGCTGAAGCTTACCTTGAATTTTATGTCCGGGATACCGATGCACCGGTGGTTACCAACCTGTACAATTTTCCGAACCCATTCAACTCGATTACCTATTTCCAATTCGAACATAATCGTCCGGATGACGTCATGGACTTGAATATTGATATTTTTGACATTACCGGACAATTTATACAGAATATCCACAGAGAAGATTACGTTTCTGGGGGATACCGGATCGATGATATCGAATGGAATGGGCGTGATCATGCAGGAGCAGAAGTAAGTCCCGGGATGTACATCTACAGGTTAAAAATTGTCTTCAGCAACGGCGGGAACAATGAAGTTGTAGAATCCAATGCCGAAAAACTCGTCATCTTCAGATGATGTCAAATAAGTTATCTTTGCACTCAAATTTTCTAACCATTCATTTTTTCATGAAATACATTTCACTCTTTGTATTAATGCTTTCTGTTGTAGGTGGGGTCAGTGCCCAGTACTGTGATCCTTCCGTAGAAGATTGTCCAAATGCCATTATTTCAGCCGTCCCCTTCCTGAGAATAGTGCCGGATGCGAGATCAGCTGCAATGGGTGATGGCGGTATTGGTATATCTGCAGACGCAAACTCCATGCATTTTAATGCCTCCAAACTGGCCTTCGTAGAAAACGATCTTGGCTTGGCAGCAAGCTATTCACCATGGTTGAGGTCCTTAGGACTTCAGGATGTTTACCTGGCCTACTTGGCAGGTTACAAGAAACTAGGCGAAAATCAAACGCTGGGAGCCTCACTCCGGTTTTTCTCCCTGGGTGATCTTCAATTCACAGACATCAACGGACTTTCTCTAGGTCAAGGCAACCCAAATGAATTTGAAGTTGCTATTGCCTATGCAAGAAAATTGTCCACCAAATTTAGCGCAGGTTTGACCGGTAAGTTTATTTACTCCAACCTGGCAGGTGGTCAACAAATTGATAATATAGATATCGTAGCCGCAACATCTGGGGCAGTTGATATCTCATTCACTTACGAAACACCAATGAACATTGGAGAAAGCAGTATACTCCGTATCGGAACTGCATTTAATAACATTGGTTCAAAAGTATCTTATACCAAATCGGAATTCAAAGATTTTATTCCTGGCAACCTTGGTCTAGGTGCTGCACTTGAAATGAATCTCGATGATTACAATCAACTGACCTTCCTTCTTGATTTTAACAAATTACTAGTGCCTACACCCATAAGCCCTGATGATAGTGCTTATGATGAAAATGGTAATGGCTATCCTGATTTCAGAGAAAAACCATTGTTTGAAGGAATCATTGAATCCTTTTCTGATGCTCCAGGAGGATTTGCAGAAGAGATGAGAGAAATCTCCTATTCCATTGGCGCTGAATATTGGTACAACAAGCAGTTTGCTTTCAGGGCTGGTTACTTTTATGAAAATCCCACCAAAGGGAATCGTCAATTCCTGACTGCAGGTCTTGGTTTGAAATACAACGTTTTTGGACTGAATATTTCCTACCTCGTTCCAACATCTAATCAACGTAGTCCATTAGATAATACTTTACGCTTTACGTTGATGTTCCATTTTGATGATAAGAAAGACGGCTCTGCTCCGACAGAATAGTTAGTATAAAACTAAAAACAAAGGGCTGTAGGGGCTTATAGTATTGAGCCCTACAGCCCTTTTTAATTTTAAAATGCATCTGTGATGATAAGCCGGATTCTGTGATTCCTGGTTGTCCAGGAGTATCCATCATTTATCTTGGCCGGACATTACTGCCACGGCTCTAGCTGCCTACCCCCTTCAACTATTTTCATATTCCAGCGAGTAGCCAGATACCTTTCGACCGGCAAGCCGGCTTGAGGAATTGAAGTGTACATGGCATTTCAGCCCGCAAGGTTTATCCCACCTCCGGATTGCCCCGGTTGTGTGTGCGCTTTTACCACACATTTTCACCCTTACCCTGAAAGTAAACCTTCAAGGCGGTAATTTTCTGTGACACTTTCTGTTCCCGTCGAAACAGGACCCATCAGTTAGATGGTGCGGCACTCTACGCTGTCCGGACTTTCCTCCCCCTCTTCAGGGAGCGATGGATTCACCACAGATGCGCTTCCTTAACGAATAGAACCAGCCATAAGTTTGCTGGCCAGAGGATATTTTCTGATCCGAAAAAGACGGAATAGCTGGATACGTTAATAATCCTATGATAGTAAGTAATTTATTTATTAAATATTATCTTTATGTGAATATATGAGGTTAACCTTTACGCTATCCAGTTATCTGATACTGGCAGGTGCATGCATCCTGACGTTGCTTGCCCTGATAGGGTATGATCATCTCTCTTATGACAGATCGCATTTTGCACAGCAGATTGAAGAGCATATTCAACATCTCGAAACAGAAGCAGTAAACCAGCTCAGGCAAGGAGATTGGATTGGACAGATAAGGTCCGTGCAACAGACCGACAGAATTCTTTCAAACGAACTCATCAATCAGATTGAGCAGCTTGGTCAGCAACCCTATACCGTTTATTTGTATCATAAGGACAGCCTGATATTCTGGTCCAAACCAGGATTTATAGTTGATCCTTCTCACAAGGA
>DASXWI010000676.1:0-5467 GCA_036503755.1 Saprospiraceae bacterium
TACGGCAATGGCTTTTACTTCGGGATCATGTGAGCCATTGCTGCAATTTTCAAACAACGCAATGGCACCATTGTGACTTTCAATCACCCGTGCCAGGTAAGCTTCATCAAACTCCTCAATAGAAACTGCATTCAACTTGTCATAGGACTCATGGGCAGATTTTGTTGGGGCAGAAGGAACAGCAATTGATTTTATGATCCCCAAAGAACCAATTTCAGATTTGGAGTTCCGATGTGATTCTTCCATCATCGTAGCAAAATTTCTTACGTCTTCTGATGTGGCTCTTTGCCGTGCCAGTTTACCGATCATGATTTGTTCGTAATCAAACTCTGCAGCCTGCACCAGGAAACGCTCATCTCTTGGTTTCGTATTCTCTTTGACGGGTTGATTAAGACCCATTGTAGCTGAATCATATTCAGTTTTATCCTTTCCACCGCAAGCTGTGATTGCGATCGCAGCGAAGAACAATAGCAAGGTGTGGAAAAATGATTTTTTCGGAAGCTGGTAGGTAAACATAGGTGTACGGTTTAAATGAAGTAAATGTCTCTATTCATAAAATGTATACATATGGATTGCCTTATAATCGATTGTAACGAGCAGTATTTTGAATTGGTATTGGATAAAGGGCAGATTCATGGTTTTCTGTAGGGGAATTCAGGAAAAATCAGGGTTTTTCCACAAGCCTGAAGGCTTGTGGATCGTCAGTCGTCAGTCGTGAGTCGAGATCGTCAGACGTGAGATGTGAGTCGAAAAGGGAGAATAATTCATGTTTGAAAGTCCGAGGGCACGACCTAAGGCCGTTCTTCGTTTTTCACTCTTCACTCTTCATTTTGCCCTATGCCCTCCCGCTTTATGGCTGCGCAACATAGCGGGACCTTCGCTGCGCTTCCTTGCCCCTTGCTCCTTGCTCTACGCCATGCGCTTCGCGGCTTCGATGCACCACAATAGCTCCTTTATAAATTTAGCCGCCAGCTTATCAATTGCTTTTTTATCTACTGGAACCCCATTCTCGTCAAACGTCTCTTGCACTTTCGGAACAGGAAACATGGCGGGGACCGTCCATGCACGGATTTTCCATAATGACCATTGCAGCGAGGTGATAACTTGCGTACCACCGAATATTCCATCTGAATTAGTGGAGATGGCAATAGGTTTTCTATGCCATTCATCATAAAGGACATCGATTGCATTTTTAATACTAGCAGGATAACCACCATTGTATTCAGGTGTAACCAGGATGATCCCATCAGCTTTTTTCACCCTGGCAGCATAATCGCGTAATGCAGGTGATGGATCAGGTAGATTCCATATCCGCTCTTCAAAAACAGGGAATTGATATTCTTTGAGATCAATGATTTCCACCGTAGCCAGGTTGTGCTCCTTCAGATAGTTTTCGAAGTACAAGGCTGTCCTGTGACTGTTGCGACCGGTGCGGACACTGGCGGATATGATTGCGATATGCGGCATTTTGATGAATGAAAAATGAAGAGTGAAGAATGAAGAATGAAAAGTGAGTTGTGAGTGAATCGTCAGTCGTCAGGTGTGAGTCGAAATCGTCAATCGTCAGTCGTGAATCGTGAGATGAATTATTAATTAAATCATTAAATATGAATTCTGGTAGCTGGTAGCTGGAAGCTTGAAGCTGCAGCTAAAATACCGAAGAATGAGCAAACCATGCTTGACACATGTCAACATTTGAAACGGATACATTCAACGCATTAGAAAATTATCTATATTTCGTAGTAACAACGAAATGCACATCTCATTTCTATACTGAAAAACGACTATTTATGAAACAACTCGTCCTCACATTCCTTTCCCTGGTATGTATCTACCAGGCAAACGCCCAATTAACCATTACTGGTAAAGTCACCGATTGGCAAGGACAATTTTTGCCCGGTGTGAATGTTTCCGAAAAGGGGACCACCCAGGGTACCGTAACAGATCTGGGTGGTGAATATGAACTAATTGTTTCCGGTGTAAACGCCATACTCCTCTTCAGTTATGTAGGATATGAAAGCGAGGAAATAAACCTTGACGGCAGGACGATTATTGATGTAGTTATGGAAGAAGGCATCAGCCTGGGGGAAGTGCAAGTAGTAGGAACGCGGAGTTATAAACGGTCCAGCACTGACACACCTGTAGGGATCGATGTAATTGACGTGGCTGAATTGTCAGCCAGTAGCGGCAAAGCAGAAATCAACCAGATATTGCAGTATGCTGCACCTTCCTTCAATGCCACCAAACAATCCGGTTCGGATGGCGCAGACCATATAGATCCTGCTTCTCTTCGTGGTTTAGGTCCTGATCAAACGCTGGTGCTCATCAATGGTAAGCGCAGACATCAATCCTCACTTATCAATGTATTTGGCACAAGAGGAAGAGGCAATACAGGAACTGACCTTAATGCTTTACCTGCCTCTTCTATTGATCGAATCGAAATACTCCGGGATGGTTCGTCCGCTCAGTATGGTAGTGATGCTATTGCCGGGGTGATGAATATTGTTCTGAAAGACCAAACAGCTGGACTCACCGGTGGACTTACGTATGGGGCATATAGCACTGCCATAGGAGAGGGATATGAAGAAGATGCGGGTGATGTCTTGTATAATATTGAAGGTGCAAACCGGATCGATGGCGAAGAACGATCCTTTGATGGTAATACTGTGAAGGTTGATTTTAATTATGGTTTACCTATCGGTGAGCAAGGTGGATTTCTCAACTTGACGGCAGAATATTTATCCAGGGACAGAACCTTACGTCCATCATGGTCATGGAGAAAAGGATATGGTACAGCTCAAGTGGATGGATTCAACTTTATGATCAACTCTGCGATTCCGCTAGGTGCAAACACAGAGTTGTATGCTTTTGGTGGCCGCAGTTTCAGGGACACGGATGCTTATGCTTTTTCGCGTGACAGTGCTCATCTCGATAACAGATCCGTTGCAAGTCTGCATCCAAATGGATTCAGTCCGCACATTACATCAAACATTATTGATAATTCCGTATCAGCAGGTGTTCGTCACAATATGAACAATGGTTGGGTGGCTGATCTAAGTAATACGTACGGGAAAAATTATTTCCACTATTATATCCAGGGCACCAACAATGCTTCCTTGAAAGATGCCTCACCTACCGATTTTGATGCAGGGGGACATAGTCTTTCACAAAATGTTACCGGGCTTGATTTCTCCAAATATTATGAAGAGATCATGCATGGATTAAATATGGCTTTTGGTATGGAATACCGTACTGAGAACTTTGAAATATTTGCAGGTGACGTACCTTCTTACTCCATCTATGACAATAATGGAATACCAGTCACTGATCCCATCAACCAAACGCCTGCTACAGATCCAAATGGTGATCCATTACCTGGTGGGTCACAGGGATTTCCGGGATATAGTCCCGCTAATGAAGTGGACCGCAGCCGGACGAACCTCGGATTGTATGTAGATGGGGAATTAAATATCACTGATCCATTCCTGGTCAGTGCAGCATTACGCTTTGAAGATTATAGTGATTTTGGTAGTACGTTCAATTGGAAATTAGCCAGTCGATATCTCATCAATGAAAAGGTCACTGTGCGTGGTTCGGTGTCTACAGGATTCCGGGCACCATCGCTTGCGCAGATTCATTACAACCTCATCTTTAACAACTTTGTTGCCGGTGAATCCCTTCCTTCACTTCTGGCTTCCAATACGAGTACAGTGACACGGGCATTTGGTATTGGTCCGTTGAAAGAGGAGACCGCTTTTAATGGAAGTCTTGGATTTACATTATCCCTGGGTGCATTTACCGCAACCGTTGATGGATATACAATTTCAGTTAAAGACAGGATTGTCCTGACGGATAATTTCGATGCCTCTGGACTTGGATTAGGTGTAGATGTGGCTCAGTTTTTTGCCAATGGAGTTGATACCAAAACCACAGGTGTGGACCTTGTACTTGGTTACAGCAAGGTTTGGGATAATAGTCGATTGACTTTATCTCTTGCAGGGAATCTCAATAACCTGGAAATCGAAGAAATCCATAACGGTGATCTCAACTTGTATACTTTCTTCGGGCCATTTTCACAAGCTTATCTTGAAGCTGCTGCACCAGATTATAAGTTCAGCCTGGGCGCAGGTTATTCGATTTCAAAATTTGATTTTAATGTAAATCTTACACAATTCAGTGAAGTCATCCTTCAGGATTTTCAATGGATAGACACACCTCCAACGACAGAAGATGAAGCCAATGCATTGTATGAAGTCGCTACAGATACGTATGAAGCTGCTTTGGTAGTAGACCTAAGTGTTGGGTATTCCTTCAACGAGCGTTTAAAAATTACCCTTGGTGCAAACAATCTATTCAATGCTTATCCAACACCTCAGTTTGATGGATGGACAGACCAGGGAGGATTTAATGATAGTGTGCAGATGGGAAGCGACGGAGCGTATTATTTCGGGAGGATAGGGTTTAGGTTTTAGCTCAAGCCGAAGGATTGAGAGGGCTTATAGGCTTATAGGCTTATAAGATTATAGGCTTATAGGTTTGTAAAATCATGACTCCCCATTTTAAGGGGGGCGGGGGGTTGTTGTGTTTGTATAAGAGAGTTCGTTATGTCGTTTCGGCTACTTCGACCTGCTCTCGCTCAACCATATTCTACAGCTCAGTAACCGTAAGCTCAACGACCGTGAATACTGCTGGAAAGAGTGATTTACTTTTTTGCATTTCTTACTCGACACTTTTACATTGTTCGTTTCGACTCCGCTCAACAAACCAACAAGTACTTAATATAAATCTGTGAAGACGTTGAGCGGAGTCGAAACGTCAAATGCAAGATCTTTGAGATTGGTGAATCAAAATACGAGTCAATTGACAGTGTGAAATTCACGGTCGTTGAGCGGAGCCGAAACGACATATGACTAAATCACTTCGCGCAACATTAATTCTTCACAATCTTGACCACTCCGGTACCTTCAGCAGTATGAGCTTGCAACAGGTAAATTCCGGAAGGCAATCCTTGAATATCAATGCGAATATTTTCAGAGCTATTATAAGTATGTGATTTCACAAGATCACCATTTGTGTCATAAAGGATTAACCGTATTTCTGCTTTGGCTTCAACATTCTTCATAGACACCCGTATAAAATCATCAGTAGGGTTTGGAGAAATAGTGAAAAGGTGGTTCGCATCTTTGTGGATATCCTCCACTGCGGTGATCAATGGGTTTTCAATGACGGATTTATACAGCCCTTCGCTACCAAGGTAAATTGTATTGTCAATAATTAGATAATCGTATCCAGTCAAAGAGGTCTTCATGTCCATCCAGGGGGACGAAAAATCAGTTGAAATAAAGTGCCCATCATTACCAAGGAAAGCATAGTGTGCATTGGCATCTCTGAAAAACAATGGATGGTGATAGTACCACAAGGTATAAGGTTCAATATCGGGAAGCCCAACATCAACTTTGGACCAATT
>DASXWI010000677.1:0-2007 GCA_036503755.1 Saprospiraceae bacterium
CAGTATGAATCTAAAGATTTTAAAAGCCCTGAAAGGGCGATCATGTAGAAAGGGGGTTCAGCCCCTTGATGGAAATAAAAGCGGGGTTCAGTGACACTGAACCCCGCTTACTTCTTTTATTAAATTATCGCTGAGCGATTAGATCTTGAAGAGTGATGGATCTATTGTTGAATTAACTTTTACGGAAGTGGCCTTCATGATCATTGGTGTTGGCAATGGTCCTGTGAGGGATATGGTATGTGGAATAGTGATACCATCCACCTGCTTGTAATCACTGTACTCAAGCGTATTGGTAGACGTCTCGCCATTTGAAACTGAAGTCTGAATTTCCTTCACTTTCAGATTTGAAGTTTTGTCATAGAATTCTGTACTCTTAGTACCGGAAGGTTTAACAACAACGAGTTTGTAGCATGGCGCTCCGTTTACATCTTCCATACCCTTAATATCCAGGGAATATCCTGTGGAGGTATACATTCGTTCCGGAAAAAGAATTGCTTGTTCTTTTATAAACTCAAGATCCGAGCCTTCGAGTGGCATTTGGCTACCTTGCTGCTCTGCCATACCTTTTGCACCATCATAAACTTGCTTCATGAGGCTCATCCCTTGCATGGTCATCGACATATAAAATTTACCCCCATCCTGAACCATTCTATTGGTGATGGAACTTCCCATCATATCCAACGTATACGTCTGATCCAGGGTTTTTACAGCATCAAGTTTTTGACGACCACCGATAGCTGTAAGATAATATTCAACCACATCTGAAGCTTTCACATCTACTGATGCACCAGATTCATCTTTGCGTGGATTAGCATAAATATCATAAAGTTGGATAACTCCATCTTCCTTATCAAAAGAGACAAGTTTGTTCATCACCTCGTCTTTGTTACCCACTACTACAATCCTTGCGTTTGCAGGAGTAATGTATTTATTGGCTACTCGTGTTACATCACTGATCGTTACCGCGTCGAGTCTTTGCAGATAGGTCTCATAATAGTCCGCAGGTAATTTATACATGTCTGTATTGAGTGCAAAACCTGCTACAGTCTGCGGGCTTTCAAGTGACCTGGCAAATCCTCCGGCGATAAAGCTCTTTGCAAGATCGAGTTCAGCTTGTGTGACAGGTTCACTTTTTAGTTTATCCAACTCTATTAAGAATTGAACGATTGCACTGTCGGTAACTTCATTGCGGACGCTTGCATTGGCAGAAAAACTTCCGACTAACTCATCATAATCAAGACTTGAGTAAGCACCGTATGTATAAGCTTTGTCTTCCCTTAGGTTTTTGAAAAGACGTCCAGAGAAGCCACTTCCTAAGATTGTATTCATCACCTGCGATGCGATTGCATCAGGACTTCCTGGTTTCAAATCTACTGGGTAGGTAATATTGATCACTGATTGAACTGCACCTGGTTTGTCAACAAAAGCTACAGTAGTCTTATCAACTGGCTTTGGCATTGCATAGGTATAAGTTGGTGTATTACCCGCAGCCCATTTTCCGAAATACTTCTCAGCTTTCTTCTTTGCATCAGCAGCAGTAATATCGCCAACGATAACCAGGTATGCATTTCCTGGTTTGAAGTAAGTATTGTAATATGCTTTACAATCCTCAAGGCTTACACTGCTAACGGTGATTTCATTGACGATCTCCCCATAAGGATGATTCTTTCCATACGTCAAAGCACTCGAAACATTATCGGAGATCGCATTTGGATCATCTTTCTCTGTTTGCAGGCCGGATAATGTCTGAGTCTTGATTTTTTCAAACTCGGCTTCATTGAAAGCAGGATCAAGGATCACCTGGGAAAAGAGTGTCAATATCTTATCAGAATGCTTTGTAAGGGAAGATGCAAATCCTCCGTATGCATTCGTGGAGAGACTTGCTCCTATATAATCTACAGCCTCATCGATTTCAGCTTTTGTGCTCGTGGAAGTTCCTGTAGCCAGAAGTGTTCCTGCGAGAGAAGACATTCCGGCTTTTTCTTTTTCCATGATTTCATCACGATC
>DASXWI010000678.1:0-2647 GCA_036503755.1 Saprospiraceae bacterium
AAAACCAGGTCCTCCACTTCTAACAGGATCTTTTGCAGCAGTCCTCAAATCCCAGGTTACCCTTTGTATACCAGCCTGGTCCGCCGGCAATTGTAACTTCCTGACTATGTTGCCAGATGCATCAGAAATATTGAGATATAAGCGTGTCTTTTCTTCCTTCTGTTCCTTTTTCAATTGCTCATAAGTAGGATAAACATTGTCCTTTCCCGCTTTAGCAAGAGCCTCAGCATCCTTTATTCTTTGATCCTTCGAGGAAATGATTTTATCCTTGACATAATACGTAAACAAAGCTTCAGAACCATGGTTTGTACCCAGATAATAACTATCTCCTTGAAATCCTTTCTTTGGTAACCCCAGCGGATAACTATACTCAAAACTCTTGGCATCCCTTACCTGCATCAATATGCCTTCCTTTGAAAGCTGATCCTCTTTCATATTACGAAGAGGCGTATAATCGTCCAATACATAAAACCCACGGCCAAAGGTGGCCAACACAAGATCATTTTCTCTTTTCTGAATAGCGATATCCTTTACCGCTATCGTGGGCAATCCATTAGAAAGTTTTTTCCAACTCTTGCCACCAGAATTGCTCACAAAACAACTAAACTCAGTTCCAACAAATAACAAAAGTGGATCAACATGGTCTTCCGCGATGGCATACACTGAACCACGTTCAGGAAGATTTGAAGAAATATTGCTCCATGATTTTCCTTTATCCTTGCTTACAAAGAGATAAGGTTTGAAATCGCCATACTTATGATGATTAAAACAGGCATAGACTACATTTGCATCATGTGCAGAGGCAATGATCATGTTGATAAAGGATGTGTCCGGAGCACCAGCGATATGATCTACTTTCGTCCAGGTTTTTCCACGGTCGGTCGTCACCTGGATCAAACCATCATCTGTGCCAACATAAAGTAAATTGGGATCAATTGGTGATTCCGCAAGCGATACAATATTCCCATACTGAGAAGTTGATTGATTTTTGGCAACAGCATCAATTCCCCATACACGGCCCATGACCTTCAATTTATTTCGGTCGATTTGACGAGTGAGATCTTCACTGATGACGCTCCAGCTATTGCCTTTGTCTTCACTGACAAATACTTTGTTGGCAGCAAAATAAAGTCGGTTTGAATTGTGTGAACTTATAACAAGTGGTGCATCCCAGTTCCATCGGTAAGCAGCTTCTCCGTCCCTTTCATGAGGTTGGATTCCGGTCTCTTCTCCACTCTGCTTGTCATAACGCACTAAAACCCCATACTGACTTTGTGCATAAACGATGTTTGGATTTGTTGGATCAACTTGTGTTTCAAAACCATCTCCACCATGCGTCACAAACCATTGTTCATTTGAAATTCCATTTCCAGAGATCGTCCTCGACGGACCTCCAAGTGAAAAATTATCCTGAGTTCCACCGTAAATGTTGTAGAAAGGTTCTGCATTGTCAACAGATACTTTATAAAACTGTGTAATCGGAAGGTTCGCTTTGTAATGCCAAGTCTTTGCAAGATCCCACGATTCATACACACCACCATCACATCCGGCAAGCAAATGATCATTGTCCGTAGGATCAATCCAGATGCAATGGTTGTCAATATGTTTAAAATCTTCACCTACATTTTTCCATGACTTCCCTCCATCATTAGACACTTGCATCCATGTATCCATCGAATAAATCCTGTCTTTATCAACCGGATCAGTTACTAACTCGACATAATAATTACCTGCAGAAGAATAGTCGCTTACTTTCTCCCAGGAGCTACCCTTGTTTGTACTTTTGAAAATACCTCCTTTATTCATGGCTGCCTCCACCATGGCATAAACAACTCCTGTATTGATCGGAGAAATAGCTAGTGATATTCTTCCTATATCAACAGATGGCAATCCTTGAGCGGACTTGTTCCAGGTAAGACCCCCATCAACTGATTTATAAATCGATGATTGAGGACCCCCACCGAGGTAAGTAAAAACGTGTCTGCGACGTTGAAATGTACTTGCATACAAAACATCCGGATTAGTTGGATCCATAACGATGTCATTGACGCCCGTATGTTCATCTATTTTCAACACCTGTTCCCACGTGGCCCCGCCATCCTTTGTACGATATACTCCTCTATCTCCACCCGAATTCCAAAGTGGGCCTATTGCAGCGACATAAACGGTATTAGGATCTTTTGGATGAATCACAATTCTACCGATATGCTCGCTATTCTTCAATCCCATATTCTTCCAGGAATTTCCCCCATCAGTGGATTTATAAACACCATCCCCATAAGCGACAGATCGTTGGTTATTATTTTCTCCTGTTCCAACCCAAACAACATTTGAGTTTGTTGGATCGAGTATGATCGTACCAATAGAATAAGATCCTTCCTGATCAAAGACGGGCTCAAATGTGGTACCTGAATTAATTGTTCTCCACACTCCACCTGAACTGACTGCAACGAAATAGCGCTTATGGTTGTCAGGATCCACAGCGATTTCAGAAATTCGACCTGAAGTTAATGCAGGGCCTATACTTCTATATTTAAGGCCTGAAATGGCAACCGTATCAAAGCCGGTCTTCAGCTCCGCCTTATCACTTGAAGATGTTTTTTCGCTTTTCGTTGATTTTCCTTTTTGCGAAAAGGTCTGGCTCACT
>DASXWI010000679.1:0-7081 GCA_036503755.1 Saprospiraceae bacterium
AAGCTTTCAATTTAGTGAGCAGTGAGCAGTGAGCAGTGAGAAGTTGGATTTAACTATTGATAACCTTAAACTTTTAGTTGTTAGCTGCTCACTGCTCACTGCTCACTTTTTTCTGCCACGCATTTCCGATTGTATACAACGACAACAGCGTAAAGAAGATCGCCAGCCCTGGAAAAGTAACAAGCCACCAGGCATCGAAATGATTCCGTGACTGGGCAAGCAAACGACCCCAATTGATTTCTTCAGGGGGCAAGCCTATTCCTAAAAAGGAAAGAGATGACTCGGCAAGGATCGCAGAAGATACACCAAAGATGAAAGAGATCATCACCGGCCTGAATGCAAACGGAACAATATGACGACGAAGAATCTGGAATGAAGGTACATTCAGGATCTGCGCTGCCTTTATATAATTGCTCTCCTTCATTTTATATACTTCAGCGCGCATATATCTCGACATGGATGACCAACGCAATAGTGCAATGGTCAGCATAACTACAACCCATCCTTTTACCGGTACAATCGCTACAATAACCAGGATAAGGAAGAGCCCTGGAAACCCATCAATGACACTGACTATACCCATGACGATCTGATCAACAGGCACACTTATGATGCCTCGTTTGTCGCCACTAAGTTTTTTGAAGAGGACCACTCCAATCACTATCAGTATACTACTAATTAGCATTTGTATACTCATGGTGAGTGGAGTAAACCATGTCAGTAATATTGAAACCAATGTAATCAAGATGATACATAACTGACTTAAGGTGATATGCCAACCTTTATTACCCCACCAGGCTGCAGCAGCACCTAGTGGAATTCCAATGAGCAGTGCAATCAACATCGAACCTAGTCCAATCAGCAAACTCACCCTGCATCCTCTGATCATTCCTGATAATACGTCTCTTCCAACAGCATCTGTTCCTAACCAATGCCTGAATCGTTTATCTCCTGCTTGTGCATCAAAAGGACTTTTATAAGATCCTGTTTTCAGATCAATAGTGTAGTGACTAAAAGGCACAGGGGCACGCCATACAGATTCAAACTGAGTTGTGTTCCAGTTGACTGGAGAATGTTTTGGATGTGCAGCCGACAATCCGGAAACAGAAACTTTTGTAAACAATGGATAATAAGTCCGACCATCTAATTTGCAGTAATAAGGTTTTTCATTGGCGACCAAGGGTCCTATTAAAGCCAATAACGCAATGACAAAAAGAAAACACCATGAGCAACGAACTGCCAAAGAAGTAGACCAACCGGGTAATGAGGGAAGAAGGGTCACGCTTTTCTTCATGACTCCATTGTTTTAGTTCTCGGGTCCGCCCATTTATAAATCACGTCCGTAAGGATATACGCAAACACAGTAATTGTTGCTGCAAACATCAGGATGGGAAATACCACAGGCCAGTCTCGCGCTAAGAGGCTATTATACATGAGCCTCCCCATTCCCGGAATACTGAAGATAACCTCGATGATTAAGGATCCTGAAAGCAACGCAGGCAATGCTCCTCCAATCATGGTGATCATCGGGAATAATGCATTCCTGAAAACATGTTTACGCAAAATTGTTTTCTCCGAAATGCCTTGCGTTCGAAGTGATAGGACATAGGGCTGACGAAACTGATGCATAACACTTTGTTTCATTTGCCTGGATACATAGGCCAGCGAACCTAATGCAAGACAAAGGACGGGTAAGAATAGATGGGAAATCAATATTCCGCTTTTTTCAAACAGATTATTTGTAGCATTATAAGATCCTAATCCTCCGGAAGGAAATACGGAAAGCCACTCACCGGAAGAGAAAAAGTAAATCAACAAAGTGGCCAACCAGAAAGAAGGCAATGCAAAGAGTGCAAACAACTTTATATTGATCAATCGCTCCATCCATGTGCCATCATGCGTTCCACTCCACAAGCCTATGAGAATTCCTAGAACAATCGCCAGTACAAAAGCAAATCCATTCAGCAGCAATGTCCATTTCAGGGCATCAATAATTTTTGTCCACGCATTCCTTCCATCTATTAAAGAGGTTAATGGTTTAAACGAGAGGAAACCAGTGATCCATTTGTGATATTGATTTGAGGTGCCATGCCAATCAAAGGATGGAAGCCATTCCAGGCTGGTCAGTTTTTTGGGAGATTTGACCAGGATGTCCAAATCCTCATTTAATTTTTGGACCTGGGCCGTAAAAGATTGATCTGCGTTTAGCTGAGAAATGTCTTGCTGTAACCTGATGAGTTGATGATGTGCTGTAAATAAATCTTTAGCATTTATCACACTACTTACCGATAGGCAAATCTTGTCAGCTACTGCAGAAGTATCAGCCTTAGTGCATGAAAGATGTAGACTTTGAATACAATCGCGATACAATTGCATTGCTCCGGGATGGTTATGCGTTGTCTGAACCCATGCCATTATTGTATTTCGGTCTTCAACAGGAACTATGCTGTATAAAGAATCAGGATAGAATCCGGGACGAATGGAAAAATAGAAATAGGGTAGGTTTAGCCCTCGTTTCTCTGCGACACGACTATAAGCTGTGCGTTGCTCCAATGGATTTGACCTTGAAGAATATCCTGATTCATCGATACTCAGATAATCCAGGATTTCATCACCAGGCACCAGCTTGCCAAGATAAAAAGCGATGATGGAAATGATGCCCAACAGTGTACATGCATATGCAAAACGCTTGAGCAGGGATTTAAGCATAACTGAAGATTAGGATCCGGAAGGTTTCAACAAATTTTCAAAATAACCGGGCCTTCTTGTAGACGTTTTCATTTCAATCCGTTTAGAAGCAACGATCCGTTCGAGGGGTACATAAAGAAAAATGGATACTTGTTGATCATAAAGTATTGACTGAAATTTTTTATATAAAACATCCATTTCTTTTGGATCTTCAGTTGAACGCAAATCTTCAATGACTTTGTCCATTTCAGCAGAGTGAAATCCGGTACGATTACTTCCTCCTTCACGGTCACTGGAAGAATGCCATACCGGGAAAGGATCATACAGTTGCGGATAGGAGGTGAACCGAAGTGGCATCATATCAAAGTTGCGTTGATGAACATCCTGCAGAAACTGGCTTGGATCAAGGATTACGATTTCGATATCAAAACCCACTTTTGATGCATTCTCTTTTACAATGTTTGAAATACTTATTCCTTCCTCTTTATTCATGGTTTTGATTTCGAGATGGAGTTCCGTTTGTTTCCCATTGATTTTTTTATCTGGCGTTCCATTTCCATTGGTGTCAGACCATCCTGCTTCCTTAAGCAGCGCAAGTGCTGCATTGATGTCTTGTGTCATTGGCTTCAGATCGTTATTGTAATAACTTTTTTCAGGATGAATTGGACCAATAGCTCGTGAAGCTAGGCCTTGCATCAGGTTGTTGATGATGCCATCATAATCGAGGGAGTAAGCCAACGCTTTCCTGACCCTGGGATCAGCCAGAATGGAATCCCGGTTATTCAGTTCAAGGGAATATACCTGGGTTAATGCAGGGGTTGCAAACTGGAGTTTATCTTTCCAATCCGGATCATTCCGGAGATTGGTGAATGCTGTGACAGGCATTTCTGCCATTACATCGATTTCACCGGCTTTAAGGGCTGCTTCGGCAGCAGCTGCATCCAGCAGGATTCTATAGGTAATCACGGAAGGATAAGCCTGGAGTAGTAAGGGTGGATCTTTAATGTTGTCTCCCCACCAGTTTTGTTTGCGCTTGAGTCGGATATACTCGCCGGTTATCCATTGGTCTAGTTCATAGGGTCCTGATCCTGTCACAGTCTCTCTGAAAAATTCAGGAGACTCAAAGCGTGATGCAAAGCGTTTGAGCAGGCTATCCTGTTCAGGTGTCCAGGCTTTATTTTCATCTCTAAGTTCGTCAAGTGTGAAACCTGACATAATCTTTTCCGGATCGTAAATATGAGCAGGGTAGATGTTAATGCTACTGGCTCCACCAAAATCTATGAAGGAGGAATTATCCATGTACACGGAAACTATTTTGTTGTTACCTGGATCAATCTCTATATCCTTCACATCCTCCATAAATCCCTTCCAGCTACCTGCATTCACATGAGGATTATTAGCTGCCTTAAACGTAAAAAGGTAATCTTCAGCAGTAACCGGCTGACCATCTGCCCAGACTGCCTCCGGGCGAAAAGTCATTTTGTATACTTTTCTTTTTGCATTCTTCCCTTCTTTCACGATATCAGGTACTGGAATTTCAGTAATCAACAAAGGAGTAAGGGTGATCGAGAAGGGGTCATATTCTGTAACCGGAAGCAGGATCAGGCTCTCAATTTGTGAGGCATGAATGCTCTTGGAAAAAATCGGATGCAGACTCTCAGGTTCATTGGGTAACCTGATGGTAACTTCAAAATTGGATACTTCCGGACTCTGCTTACAGGAAAAAAGTCCTATAAGGAGTATACAGCATGTTGCTAATGGTATAGATATTCTGTTCATGTACATATTTCAAAGATAAACATGAGAATCAGTTTTCTATGAACCATATCATCGCCGAAAACAGGAATCCCTGTATTTTACAGAAGATAATCATGAACGGGCTGACAGGTCACATATATTGAAACCAGTGAAAAACCGAATTTTGATCGCCGGAGGTTCCGGATTGATTGGTTCTGCCATCAGCGAGGAAGCTATACGAAGAGGCTTTGATGTGATTGTCCTAAGTCGCAAATCAGCGCCAGGAAATATCACGTGGAACCCTTCTGTTGGAGAGATCAATTTGCCAAGTCCTGCTCATTTTGATGTTATTATCAACCTGGCCGGAGCTTCCATTGCCAGCCGTTGGTCTCAGAGCCGTATTGAAGAGATGCATGACAGTCGTATAAATGCTTGCAGGACGATTGAGAAATATTTGGCAAAGGGCTT
Source organism: Saprospiraceae bacterium (assembly GCA_036503755.1). Classification (GTDB taxonomy): domain Bacteria; phylum Bacteroidota; class Bacteroidia; order Chitinophagales; family Saprospiraceae; genus Opimibacter. The sequence goes on from DASXWI010000679.1 coordinate 4,894, forward strand.
GCTTACCACAAAAGTCTATATCGGTACATCTGCTATAGGCATTTATGGAGATCATGGCAATGATATCGTTGATGAAAAATCACATCTCGGCGAGGATACGGATTGGATGGTCACGACAGGGAAAGCCTGGGAGGAAGGACATATCCGAATGACGACGTATGGAATTCGTTCTGTTGTATTACGAACAGGAATTGTTTTAAGTCACAAAGGAGGTGCATTAAAAGAAATCCTTCAAACTGCGCCCTTTGGCATCATCGGGTATTTTGGGAATGGAAAACAATTCTGGTCTTGGATACATATGGATGACCTGGTTGAAATCTTCTTTAGAGCCATTCAGAATGAGAGCATGTCAGGATTATACTTAGCTGCTTCACCAGGATCTGTAACCAATAAGGAATTGAGTAAAGCAGCGAGCAATGCATTTCAATCTCATCGGTTGGTCGTTCCAGTTCCTGTTTTTTTCATGGCTATCCTGCTGGGGAAAATGCGAAGGATGTTGCTTCAGAGTTGTAGAGGTTATCCCGCAAGGTTATTGGCAGAAGGTTTTTCTTTTCAGTTTACGTCAATACAGGACGCAATGAAAGATTTAATTAGGAAAAGGAAAATGAAGATGTAGCCTCAAGGTTCGAATACTTCGATTTCTTTGTTCTTCTTGACGAAGTTGGTAAACTTTCCTTTAAACCTGGTGGCCTTCACAATGTGGTTGTCAATCCAATGGTAATTGCCACCGCGTGGTTTGCCCACCAAAAGGCCATGATATTTGAATCCGCATTTTTTGAGCCATGTCTCTGTAATCTCCCTGTGTGCTTCAGTACGTGACGTAAAGAAGGTAATGATGTGACCTTCATTATACCAGGTATTGATTACTTCAAGGGCATCGGGATAATGTGGACAATCCACCATCCTCTCCGGTTCTTCGTTAGGAATGTCATCACAGATGGTTCCATCGATGTCGATGAGAAAGTTCTTTACTGCATCCGGCAGGATAGGACTTAGTTTCTCACCTTTCTCATTGAAGGCAACGATTAGCGTCTGATTTTCCATAGGGTAGATTTAGCACTCATCTTGGAAAAAAACGATGGGGCAGGGGATTTTCCATCCTGAAATTGCACCATTAACGAAAATATAGGCAATTTTCATTCCTGTTCTTTTCATGACCCTTAAAAATCAATGTAATTGGTCGGATCCACTGGTTTTCCCTGGAGCCATAATTCGAAATGAAGGTGGGGTCCAGAAGTCATTTTCCCGGTATTACCGATAATGGCTATAGCCTCTCCGGCCCTGACAAATGCTCCATTTCTTTTCAGGAGGGTGGCATTGTGCTTATAAAAAGAGACCATATCATTACTATGTTGGATGCCAATCGTATAGCCGGTTTCCAGAGTCCAGTCAGCTGTAATTACGTGGCCATCCCATATTGCTTTGACGGGTGTATCATGTGGGGCAAGGATATCAACCCCGATATGGTCCGTTTTGGCATCGAAACCACTGCTTATCACCCCTGAAATCGGAGGCATCAGGTACCTGTAATCCGCCAGGTTTAGGATTGAGGGCTGGGAAGAACTGGTCAGGACCGGTTTTTCGGCTCGTTTAGGCTCATTGTTGGTGGGTTGCTCTGTCTTTTCGGTTGTTTTGGTTTGCTCTTTGACCCTAGAGGTATACGCCACTTTTGGTGCAGAAACACTGTCTGGTTGTCTGATTAGCTTGTTAAAGTGCTCATAATAAAGCTTATAGCTTGTGAGCTCTGCTTCCAGGGAAGCCATTTTTTTATTCAATTTGATATATTCCGGGTGCTGAGTTGGTTCAGCATATCCAGGGACCAGCCTCTTTAAAGGCGTGAAAAAGATGACCACTGCCATAAGTCCCATGGCTACAAGGATAAAGGAGGAGAGTAGAATGTAAATATTGAGCAAAGTCAGGCGGTAAGAGCCCACTTCTTCGAGGGTTTCATCCTTACGGAGGACAAGGCGATAGATCGTATGCCAATTACGTTTTCGGGTTTTAACCTGCTCAATCATGATGAATCAATGGATACTGACTTTTTTAAAATAAATTTGCCTCCAAATCAGTTAAATAGGATTAAATCTTGCCGGAAAATCAAGACCGGAAAGGTATCAGTCAGCCTTTATACAAACTACAACGTGAAATACACTTTTTTGATCATTTTATTCCTGGGATTGCTTAGCGG
>DASXWI010000680.1:0-3232 GCA_036503755.1 Saprospiraceae bacterium
ACACCGCTAATTATTCTTTCAGGATTTAACCGGAATATTTCAAGTGCCGCAAGTTATTTCTCGCTTATACTCTTAATGCAATTTGCGCTTGTTGGTGTATTTATCGCCATGGACGGTTTATTGTATTACATCTTCTGGGAACTTGCATTGATACCTATCTACTTTATCGCTTTGCGATGGGGAGGAACGAACAGGGTGGCCATTACGCTAAAGTTTTTCATCTATACCCTGGCAGGCAGCTTGCTGATGTTATTTGGGTTCATTATGCTATACTGGTACAATCCTGATCAGTCATTCGATATCCGCGAGCTTTACAGGACATATATCACGGACGCCAACCAAAGTTGGTTGTTCTGGATGTTCTTCCTTGCCTTCGCGATCAAGATACCAATCGTTCCTTTCCATACATGGCAGGCGGATACCTATAGAGAGTCACCTACACAAGGCACAATGCTCCTGTCCGGTATCATGCTGAAGATGGGGACGTATAGCCTTATTCGCTGGCTTCTTCCTATTCTTCCTGTTGGTGTAGCGAAATGGGGACCATTAGCCATTACGCTTTGTGTCATCGGCATTGTATACGCTTCAGTTATTGCAATCCGTCAACGCAATCTTAAAAATCTGCTTGCCTATTCTTCACTTGCACACGTTGGCTTGATTGCGGCAGGGATTTTTGCACTTAATATTCAAGGGCTGCAAGGAAGTGTAGTGCAGATGGTGGCCCATGGGGTGAATGTCGTTGGGCTCTTCTTCTGTGCTGACATCATCTTCAATAGGACCAATACCAATGAGATCAATGAACTCGGTGGTATTCGGAACCTGGCTCCGCAGTTTACAACAATGTTTATGGTCGTTGTATTGGGAAGCGTTGCGCTGCCATTGACCAATGGATTCATTGGTGAATTCCTCTTGCTGTATGGGGTGTATGAATACAATACATGGCTTTCTGTATTTGCAGGACTGACCATCATTTTGGGAGCTGTGTATATGTTGCGCATGTTTAAACAAGCTATGCTGGGTGATGCAGGACTTCGTGTACCCGTATTCCCGGATTTATATTGGAATGAAAAAATTGTACTTGGTATCATGGTGGTGGTCATTATCGCGATGGGTATTTATCCAAAACCTATTCTCGACATGGCTGAGCCTGTGCTACAAACCATATTGAATAAATCAGTGATCTGACAAAAACTATTACCTGAAGAGGTGGGGCTTCAAGATTTTAAACCCCTGCCACTCAGGATAACACAGATAAAAGAATTTATAGTGTATACATTAATCTATACCTGTTGCCTCGGACTGCTTTGCCTCGTTGCTGAAATACTTAACGTGCGCAAACTCCTGATCCCGATGATCCTCGCTGGACTGGTGGGTATCTTCTTTGTGAATTTCATGGACTGGCAACACATAGGTCCGATCATGATCGGAGGTATGGACATGGCGCACATGATTCAGGTCGATAAGTATACAGTGGCTTTCAATGCTATTTTAATCAGTGCTGCTGCTCTTGTCTTTGCACTTTCTGCTGACTTTTATAAAGAAGAACAGCACCACCTCAGTGATTATCTCGCCATATTGATATTCATTTTATGCGGGGCGATGGTCCTGACCAGTTTCTCCAGCCTGGTGATGTTATTTCTTGGGATTGAGATCGTATCTATTTCATTATATATCATGGCAGGCAGCCGTAAATATGATATCCGTTCCAATGAGGCAGGCTTTAAATATTTCCTGATGGGATCCTTTGCCTCGGCTATTCTATTATTTGGGATTGCTTTGGTTTACGGTTCTGCAGGTTCTTTTGAATTGAGTAAGATTTCTGCATTTGCTACTGCGTCCGGTATGCAAAGCCCGATGTTCCTGATTGGAGCATTATTGATGGTGGTTGCGATGTTGTTTAAAGTAGCTGCTGTGCCTTTCCATTTCTGGAGCCCTGATGTGTATGAAGGTTCACCTTCTTTGGTGACAACGGTGATGGCTACTTTGGTCAAAGTGACATTCTTCGCAGCCTTCTATCGACTGATGGCAGGTGGATTGTTTGGAATTGATGCCTATACAAGTGACATTCTCGTCCTTGTTGCTGCCATCACGATGATTGTTGGAAATCTTGCTGCGCTCAACCAACAAAACTTCAAGAGACTCTTAGCTTACTCTGGTATTTCTCATGCAGGCTATATGTTGCTGGCGATCCTTAGCTTGAAGACAAATGCATCCTCAGCATTATTTTTCTATGGAGCTTCATATATGCTTGCTACAATAGGTGCATTTGCGATTGCCATTCCTGTATTCAATGCCACAGGTAAAGAAACGATTGATGCCTTCGATGGTTTGGGAAGAAAGAAACCTTTCCTGGCAGCAATGCTTACCATGAGCATGTTATCACTTGCCGGCATTCCGCCATTGGCAGGTTTTCTTGGAAAATATTACATCTTCTCTGAGGCGATCAAAAATGGTTATGTCGTGCTGACATTGTTGGCAGTTGTGGCTTCCATCATCGGTGTCTATTATTATTTCAAAGTCATCCTGGCGATGTACACTAAGCCTGGAGATGATACCAATGTTAAACCAACTCTAGTGTATACGATAGTCACACTCATCTGTGTAGGCTTGAGTTTATTACTTGGCGTTTGGCCGGGAGGATTGATGGGGTTGATCTAGTGATTTTGTCCCCCCTTTGCCCCCTGAACAGGGTACGTATGGTAAAAACCTAAATTCACTTTCCGTGTTACAGTTGTAAAATCTTATCATTTCATATGACCTACAATAAACTAACACCTGACGAAGCACGGGTCATCATCAACAAAGGGACCGAACGTCCTTTTACTGGTGAGTATGATGACAATAAAATGCCAGGCACTTATATCTGCCGGCAATGCAATCAACCACTCTATAAGTCGGAGGATAAGTTTGCATCAGGTTGTGGATGGCCGAGCTTCGATGATGAGCTCCCAGGTGCAATTGATAAACATACTGATGCCGATGGGCGCAGAGTGGAAATACTCTGCAGCCACTGTGGTGGTCACCTCGGTCATGTCTTTACTGGCGAGCGCATGACATCTAAAAATACCCGACATTGCGTAAATTCCATTTCGATGAAGTTTATCAAGGAGGGTGATCCTCTACCGGAAGTCCTAAATTCCTGATGCCGGAGGTAGGCCGAAATACAATTTTGAAATTTAGTTAAAACACCTTCCAAGCCTCTAACAATCAACACGTTAAGACAGTGTGGCAC
>DASXWI010000681.1:0-8974 GCA_036503755.1 Saprospiraceae bacterium
CGTAAATGATCTCAGTCCGCTTGGACATTCAGGACATCTCAGGTTGCATGCAGTAGTGGGCTCAATGGATATCGTCATAGGTACTCCCCATTGAGTTGGTTTCCCGCTGAGTTTTGTCCATTGATAGGATGACCAGATCAACCCTACGTTGACAAGTTTCTGAAAAGTCAGTTTGGAAAAAAATCTCGTAGTATCGGCAAGATGAGCCATATCCGGTTATTCTCCTCCGAGGTAACGCTCTTTGGCAACATTGTAATGATGCAACACATGCCCGGCAAGAATGTATGGAAATGCTGATGCCCTGAATGGTACGTTGTTTGCCGTTCCCATACGAGCTGCCATCTCTGCATTCACAGAACGGCACATGTAGATGGATGAAGATCTTGCTGCTCTCCAATCATTAGCCAGATCAGTAGGACTAAGACCATTATAATTTGAATTAGCCACATAAACGTCTTGGTCAAAACCCGGTAGTTTGTTTTCGTCGCCCCGACTGATCGCCAGCATCCTGTATGTAAAAATGCGCTCACTATCGAGAATATGACCTATCATTTCTGCCAAAGACCATTTACCTGGTGCATAACGAAAGGCCACCTGTTCTTCAGTTAGTGATTCAATCCAATCGCCAAACCAATCACGTTGTGTATGGAGATAAGTGAGGATATCTACATCAGGGACTTGGTTGATGTAGGTGAAATAGTATTCAGGGCTGTCGCCATCGTTCGGCCTTGGGAATGTGGGGGTTGATTTCATGGATCAAATATAATGAGCAAAGGGCAGAGGGCATAGAGCATAGAGCATAGGGCATAGGGCATGGGGCAGAGGGCATGGGGCAGAGGGCATATAGCAAGGAGCAAGGAGCAGGAAGAATGGTGGTCGATTAAATACAAAGTCCAAAATAAGTTCACTTTTAGTGAACAAATCCCTATTTTTGCAGTTCACCGGATGAAAATACATCTCATTAAGAAGCAATCTGTACTTCTTTATGTGCAAGCGCATGCAAGAAGTAGTGCTTCTTTTAATGATTGGCTAGAAAAGATCAAATACGCTGATTGGCATATTCCTTCGGATATAAAACAAACTTTTCCTGCAGTCGATTTTTTAGGAAAAAATAGTCGAAGGGTTGTTTTTGATATTGGTGGGAACAATTTCAGATTAATAGCAAAGTATTTTTTTGGTGAAACTGCCATACATTTATTTATATGCTGGATTGGAACACACGATGCTTATACCAAACTTTGCAGTAAAGGGTTACAATATGTTATCCAAGAGTTTTAGCAAAGACACGTGATCAAACATGGAAGCGCTTAAGTACAAAATCATCAAATCAATAACTCAATATGATTCATATTGTGAAAAGCTTGAACGCTTATTAGTGCAAAATCCAAAAACATCTCAGATCAGAGATGAAATTGAATTGCTTACTTTATTGATCCAAAATTATGATGAAAAACATTCCATTTTGCAATCTTTAGATCCTATTCAATTGCTACGTTCTTTTATGGACGAACATCAGTGGAAAGCAAAAGACATTGCGGAATTTTTAGATGTAAGCAAGGGGTATGTTTCTGATATGCTCAACTATAAAAAGGGCCTTTCAAAAGAAGTGATTCGAAAACTGGCTATCCATTTTAAAGTAAGACAAGAAGCCTTCAACAGGCCTTACCCAATACAACAAGCTGATAAAAGCAAAGTCAGGGCTTTGTCCCGATAATCATCCATTTATGAAATATCTCATCGTTGGGCTCGGCAACATCGGGGCAGAGTATGCAGAAACCAGGCACAACATTGGTTTTAAAGTCGTGGAAGAATTGGCTGCTTCTCTGGAGGGAACATGGAAGAATGCCACGCTAGGAAGTATCGCTGAAGTAAAGCATAAGGGAAGGACACTGATCCTGCTTAAGCCCAACACGTACATGAACCTCAGCGGCAAAGCAGTCAATTACTGGTTGCAGAAAGAAAAGATTCCTGTGGAAAATTTATTGGTCATCCTGGATGAGATACAACTTGATCTCGGCACCATTCGACTCAGAGGAAAAGGAACGGATGGAGGGCATAACGGATTAAAGGATATCCAGTTACAACTTAACTCAACTGAATATGCAAGACTTCGTATTGGTGTTGGAAAAAATTTTCATCCTGGACAGCAAGTCAATTATGTGCTTGGTAAATGGAGTTCGGAAGAAACTAAAGTATTGCAGGATGTATTGAAAGCCGGAGCTGATGCTGTCAAAACATTTGTTTCAATAGGTTTAAAACGGGCAATGGACCAGGTGAATGCTACAGCCAAGCAAATAAAACCGGATAAACCCTAAATTATCTATTGCTTACGTCGGCCATTTGTGGCTGGGTGTTTGAAGAAGTCAGATGCATCAACCGTTCAAGGTGATCCTCTACAACATTATATGCACCATACCCTATAGGCTTAACTTGTTTCACATCTTCAAGAGCTTGAATCAAGTCTAGATTTTCCTGGCGTGAATACACACATTGACCAAGGTTGGCCAATCTATCAGCGAGAAAAATCTGCTCATACTGGCCAGGTGTAGGACAAAGGATAGCTTTATGCCCAGTATGCGCAAGATCCATTAGGGTTGTATATCCACTTCTTGAAATGACTATTTCTGTTTCCGCGAGTATGGCAGACAATTCAGCTCTCTTCAGGTAGGAATAAATAGTCAGGTTGCCTTCTTTTACAATCTGTTCATGTGCATCAGGTTTTCCTCGCACTACAACATATTCTCCTTTCATGGTGGAAAGTTGTTTGACGACCATGTTTTCAAAAAGGGTACGTTGTGGTTCAGGTCCAGAAATTACGGCGACCGCTTTATATCGACCAACGGTAGGTAGACAACTCAATTCTGAAATTACACCGAGATAGAATTTTGGTATCGGTGAAGTATCAATTCCAGACAAGTCACCAGTAATATTACCAGGTGGAGCTTGATCAGGAATCCAGATTTCATTAAAATTTTTAAACCAAGATCTGATCTGTCGACGGATATACGCATCCAATAATTTCTGACCAGTGAAAACCTGCAGTTGATGCGTGATGAGTGCAGATGGAATGTCTGAATGGTAACATCCATATCGGTTGTCAGTGATAATGCAATCTATATTGTGACGTGATACAATCGCTTTGGTCAGTTCATGCTCTGTTCGGATGGTTTTGAGCATTTTCGGCCCATGCTTCAACATATTCAATGGCATGAAGCGGGAACCATATAAGATATCGTAGCCAGGTAATTGAACAACTAACTGATCGGGAAGTTCTTTACGCAACATGGTCAAAGCTTCACCATCGGAAGCACAAATGACCTCATGACCGAGATCGAGATAGTTTTTGATCAGGGGCAGCGATCTACTCGCATGGCCTAAACCCCAGTTTAACACAGGAAAAAAAATCTTCACACCTATTCCATTGACAACTCTAAAGGAAATGCAATTTTACCTTCAATATTGTATTCCTAAGGTAAAAAGAAAATTAATAAAAGATGAACCTGCTGATAAGCGCGACGAACAGGAATTTACAATGCTAAGCGAATTTCGGCTTCCAGGTCATCACGATCAGGCTAGACCGGTTTTTAGCATCTTCGGCGACCAGACCTTCAAAGTTTTCATCTACCGTTTTATGGAATAGTTGTAACCATCTTGTAAAATGCGCTTCGGTCAATGGAATGATGGAGTGCAGTTTTCTATGTACTTCCATTGGATTTCCCTGGTACGTATCTTTTCCAAGCAAGAGGAATTCCCAGAAGGCATACATCCTGGGCAGATGTTTTGGCCAATCAACCTGGGCTACGTCATTGAATATAAACCCGATCACTTCATCAGCTTTCACTTTTTCGTAAAAGCTATCCACGAGGGTCTTGATGTCTTCGGAGCTTGTTATATCTTTTTTCACTTTAATCTTTTTGTGTCTTACTCTCAGCTCTCAGGAAAAGCTTCGAGCTTCGAGCTACCAGCTACCAGCTTCCAGAGTTGTTAAATTTAAAACTCACAACTCATACTTCGACTACGCTCAGCACAAGCAACACTCACAACTCACTTCTCACTTCTCACTTCTCACTTCTCACTTCTCACCGCTCACTTCTCACTGCTCACTGCTCACTGCTCACTCAATAAAGCCTTATCTCATCATTATTCTTATCAAAAAACTTATACTCATGCAAACTGAAATCAGTATTGGGTCTTAACCCGATCCATTTCTGATTTTTAAGCCACCATTTCATTTGGAAATTTGGGAAGCCTTGTTTCAGGAATGCATGTACATAAGGATGTACTTCCAGGCGAAGGCTTGTTTTTGGACGGCTTTGCTGGATGTATTCAAGATCGCGGACGATATCATCAGTAATCAGTACAGTTGGATTTACTTTTCCGGTACCATTACAAGTATAACATACTTCTGCAGTATCTATTTTCACTTCTGGTCGAACACGTTGACGTGTGATTTGCATCAACCCGAATTTGCTCAATGGAAGGATTGTATGTTGAGCGCTGTCACGCTTCATCAAGTCCTTCATTTGTTTCATCAGCTCCGCTTTATTTTCGGGGCTGCGCATATCGATAAAATCAATGACAATCAATCCACCGATATCTCTCAACCGGAGTTGACGTGCGATTTCTTCAGCAGCTTCAAGGTTAACAGCGACGGCAGTGCTCTCCTGGTCTTTGCGTTGCATTTTGGGACCGGAGTTCACATCTATGACGTGCATGGCCTCAGTAGACTCAAGCACTAAATATGCACCGCTTGGGAGGGTAGCCGTTTTTCCAAAAGAAGATTTAATCTGGCGGTTGACACCGTAGGTATCGAAGACAGGTTTTTTTCCTTTGTAAAGGGAGATAATATCTTTTTTCGCAGGGGCTATATTTTCAAGATAGTCCTGGATGTTGTCATAGATTTCCTTATCGTTGACGATGATGTTGGTAAAATCATCATTGAGCATGTCCCTTAAGATCGAACTGGTCTTATCTAACTCGCTTAATAATTTGGCGGGTTGCTGTCTTTTGTAAAGTTGTTTGTGGATCTGGCTCCATTTGTCCATGAGATCTTTTAGTTCCTCATGCAGGTCGGCTACTTTTTTACCTTCCGCTGCTGTACGGACGATGATCCCAAAATTTTTCGGACGTATGGATTCTACCAATAGCTGGAGGCGTTTTCTTTCTTCCTGGCTGCTTACTTTTTTGGAAACGGCGATGGTATTGGTAAAGGGGGTCAGGACGATAAATCGGCCTGGGATCGTGATTTCACAACTTAGTCTCGGACCTTTGGTGGAGATTGGTTCTTTGAGGATCTGGATCAGGATATTCTCATTCTTCTTGAGGACCTGGTCGACCTTGCCGGTTTTGATGATTTCCGGTTCAAACTCAAAATTATCGAGTAATGCGGTCTGTTGCTTTCCCTGGATACTGTCTTCCGTGTACTTCATGATGGTCCTCAGCTTGGGACCCATGTCAGTATAGTGAAGGAAGGCGTCTTTACGGTGACCGATATCTACGAAGCAGGCATTCAGGCTGGGCATGATCTTTTTGATCTTCCCCAGGAAGATATCACCTACTGAAAAATTGGTCTTCGTTTTTTGCTGGTGCAGTTCCACCAGTTTCTGATCTTCCACCAAGGCTATTTCTACCCTGGTGGGAGTCCCCTGGACGATTAATTCTTTGTCCATAAACTACCCTATATGCTCAATGGCACATCAGCAGTCTTTGTCCTGAAGGCAATGATCAAAACAATTCGCTTTTCGCTCCTGTACGCATACAAGGGGATCAGGCATTGATTGACGGCAATAGGGTATATCGTTAATAATGCAGCGATGATTCACTGGCAGGACAGGTTGACAGGTATTCCTTCAGACACTTAAGAAAGACAGGGGGCATTCTGCGGCTCTGTTCTGCCGGTGGCTCCCCTGCATCAGGGGAGCTAAAATCTTGGACATCGGACTGCGTTGATGCCGGTTAAATGAATGCTTTTATCTGTTCTTCTTCTTGTGTCTGTTTTTTCTCAGACGCTTCTTACGCTTGTGCGTAGCGATCTTATGTCTTTTTCTTTTCTTACCGCAAGGCATGTGTTAAAAATTATGTTTTTATAAATGAATGTCTACTTTTTTCCGGCACACTGGTCTGCCAGTTTCCCGGCATCTTCTGACCTGTTTAAAGCCGTATAAATATCCACTGCAAGGCACGCGATCCGATTATCATCAGGAGCGAGTTTTAAAGCTTGCTCTATTCGTGTCAATGCTCTTTCGTATTGGCCAGTCCTTACTGCCAGTTTCGCCAGGTGATAAGGCGGCGCTGGTGATTCCGGATAGCTGGTAGCTAGTCCTGCCAACATCTGGATACCTTTCATTGGTTCCCCGGCTAAAGGCATATCTACGTAACATAGTGCCTGGTTGACCCGGTGATCCACTTCTTGTGGTTCCAGGGAGATTGCCTTTTCAAATGCTTCAATGGCCTGGTCTCTCAGAAAAAGCTTTTGCTTTTCATCGAGTTCCTGTTGGAGTCCTGAGGCGAAAGTGGTTCCAGTAATGGACCAACTCATGCCTGAATTCTCCTTTTCAGCAACTTCCCTGGCATAAAGGCCGGCCATGATTGGATTTTTCATGGTGTACCAATAACCTGACAACTGCTTCAGAAGACTGAGTTTAACCGTATCCTGGCCAGCATGTTGAAGTTGGGCTTCCAGCGTTTCAAGGTATTGGATATCTTCTTCTTTCAGGCTTTTTTTGGCTTCGACCTGGTAGGAGGAGATATCGTATTCCTGTGCATTAAGGGCTCTTGACTTTTCAAGGGCCTTTTGGGACGAAGGTTTTATATCAAACCCAAAATATAATCCGGCGAGTAAAATGATGGCGCCGATGATATACCAGGCCTGTTCTTTTATTTTCACACGAATGCTATTCCTCAGTTGGTCTTACACCATCCTTCACTTCATCTACAAATACCTTCGCAGGTTTAAAAGATGGGATATAATGGGCCGGAATTTCAATCGAAACGTTGTTTTTAATGTGCCTTCCGACTTTTTTAGCCCTTCTTTTTGTGATAAAAGAGCCAAAACCACGGATATACACATTCTCATTTTTTGACAGGGATGCCTTAATCTCTGAAAAAAACGTTTCCATGGTCACAAGGACGTCCACTTTGGGTACGCCTGTTTTCTCGGCAATGATGTTGACTAAATCTGCTTTTCTCATTACTCTGATTTATAGTAAGTTATGCCAATATTCCGGCAATTCGGGAGGGCAAAGTTCTAAAATACTTTGGATAATGAATCATAGGATTACACATTTTTATTTTGCTCATGCGTTTATAACCCCTTGGAGGACAATATAAAAGTGAAGAATGAAAAGTGAAGAGTGAAAAATGTATGGTGGAAATTAATGTAGATAACGAGGAGGGATCATACCCGTTCAGCCTCAATGCTCCGCCTTAAATGGTAGGTTCAAAATATAGAAACTCTACCGATAATCGTCCACACTATGCCCTATGCCCTATGCTCTCTGCCCTATGCTGTCTATCTTCGCCCCATGATTCAATCCATGACAGGTTACGGAAGAGGTAGTGCCACTTACGGTGATGTGACTGTACTTTCCGAAATACGATCCCTTAATTCAAAAATTACAGACCTCCGTATAAAATTGCCGGTCAGCCTTGGAGAAAAGGAAATAGATCTGCGCAACCTGGTACTTAATCGTACCCAGCGAGGCAAGATCGAAATGACCATCTCCTTCGAAGGAGATATGGCTATGGACGATATAGATTATGACAAAGCGCTGATCAGGAAACATTTTAAACAACTAAGTTCTATCGCCACCGAATTAGGGGTAGGTGCTGACCAGGTCCTGCATGAAGTATTGAAGTTGCCTAATATCCTAAAATCGAATAGCGACAATACCATTGATAATTCCTTATGGAATGCTATCCTCGAAGCCGTAAATAAATCCATTGATCAGTTGATTGTCTTTCGTGAGCATGAAGGACGTAGCTTATATAATGACTTATACCAATCGACCAGTGCTATCCATGACATGTGCAACCAGATTGATGCCCATGACAAAGAGCGTATCGCTTATGTACGGTCACGGATGAAGCAAAAACTGGAAGAGTATATGAATGGTGACCAGATCGATCATAACCGGTTTGAACAAGAAGTCATCTATTATCTCGATCGTCTGGACATCAATGAAGAGAAAGTAAGATTACAGCAACATTGTACTTTCTTTATGGAGACCCTCAAGGGCGACCTTGATATGAAATCCAAACAGCTCAATTTTATTTCCCAGGAACTAGGCCGTGAAATCAACACACTCGGGGCAAAGGCACAATGGAGTCCTTTACAACACCTGGTGGTAGGGATGAAAAATGAGCTTGAAAAAATCAAAGAACAACTGGCCAATATTGTATGACCGGTCCCGGAAAGCTTATTGTCTTTACTGCGCCCAGTGGTTCGGGAAAAACAACTCTGGTCAGGCACATCCTGTCTACCATTCCGAATACCTCTTTTTCAGTTTCAGCCACCACACGACAACGCAGGTCCCATGAGGCTGAAGGAAAGGATTATTATTTCGTTTCCGTAGAGACCTTTACCCATTGGATATATATTGAAGCCTTTGCAGAATGGGAAGAAGTTTATCCCAACCAGTTTTACGGCACACTCAAAGCTGAGATAGAACGTTTGCATCAGGAAGGCAAGCATGTCATATTTGATGTCGATGTCAAAGGCGCGATGCATATCAAAGAGAAATACCCCGATGAAACATTAACTGTTTTTGTAAAAGTGCCGTCCATGGCTGAACTCGAACGCAGATTGATCAGCAGGGGCACCGATAGTCCGGAAAATCTTAAAAAGCGTTTGGATAAAGCGGAATTTGAACTCACCTTCGAATCACAATTTGATATTGTGCTGGTCAATGATGTATTGGATGATAGCTTGGTGAAAGCAGAAGAGATTGTCAGGAATTTTTTACTTTAGCAGTTG
>DASXWI010000682.1:0-1551 GCA_036503755.1 Saprospiraceae bacterium
TCCAAACAGTCACTATGGAATTATTTCTCCGATAAAAGGTTGTTGATCACCGCGGTGATCGAAAAAGTAATCGGGGAATATATCGCAACCATAGAAAAGGAATTTGCCGGAAGTATCAATGTGCCCGAGGCATTGGAGAAGTTGCTGGTTGCACGCAAACAATTGCACGAGAAGTATTCTATGCTGGTAGCTCAACTGATCGATCCCCAAACGCTGGTTTGGAATAAATCGCTCATAGAGGCTAAGGATAACATGAAGGAAAAAGAAGTGAAGCTTCTACGCAACCTTTTCATGCAAGGCATCACTTCGGGAGAACTCAAACCGATGGATGCTGAAAAGGCCGCCATACTTATCCTCGATGTTTTCACGACCATGTTTATACATGCAATTGACTGGAACAGTATTCCTGATCCAAACGCTTGCGAAGACCTCTATCAAAAGCAGAATGATCTCATGACACTATTATTAACAGGCATGAAAGCATGTCCTCATGATAAGACCATATATCAAAGCTAACCGGAGGAAAGCTTTCAACGAACAATTAGAATTTCTATTCAAATGAATATCATAAATAATTTTTCAAGCATAAAAGCCATTAAGTTTTTTCCGCTTGCCAGTATAATGCTATTGATGCTGTCAGTGTTCCTACCATGGACCTTGCATGCTGAAGCACCAGTATCCCTTAAATTGAAAGACGCCATTACGTATGCGCTCGGTGCCAATCAACAAGCCAGGATCGCAAAACTCAATGTGGAAAACGCCCAGTATAAAATGGACGAGATGTGGTCACAGGCATTACCTACGATAAGTGGTTCTGCTTCGCTCACCTACAATCCATTATTACAACAAAGTGCCTTGCCAAACATCTTTGGCCCAAATCCGAATCCGGACGAGACCATTCTTGTTTCCTTCGGACAACATTGGAATTCGAATCTTGGTGTTACACTCAATCAGACTGTATTTGACAATTCTGTTTTCATAGGCATGAAGGCTGCTCGGACAACACAGGAGTTTTATGTGTTGAACCAACAACTGACAGAAGAACAAATTATCGAGGGTGTAGCAAGACAATATTACCAAATCCTCGTTCAGCGTCAGCAAATTGCAGTGCTGGATTCCAACCTGATGAATACCCTGCAAGTTCAAAAGGTATTACAGGGATTGTATGATAATGGTTTGGCAAAGAAAATAGACCTGGATCGTGTAGCAGTAAACCTGTCGAACATAAGCAGTCAACGTCAGCAACTTCTTAATACGGTGGCTTTGTATGAAAATGAATTAAAATTTCTGATGGGGATGCCCATCAATACACCTATCCTCATCATGGACGAAGAAGTGATTGTTCCTGAAACCCTCATGATTCCGGATCAGTTTCCTTTACAAATCGAAACACGGACAGAATATAATGTGCTCCAGCGCCAAAAAGAGTTGCTTGCATTTCAAAAGGAATCCTTCAAATCAGAATACTATCCTACGCTTTCCTTGTCAGCCAATTATCTATACCAGGGAATCGGAAATGAAATACCATTGTTTAGCGGACAGAGCCAAGGT
>DASXWI010000683.1:0-1566 GCA_036503755.1 Saprospiraceae bacterium
AATGTTTACTGCATCAGATGTAACTGAGAACGTGCCTACCGTACTATTTGCCGGAATTGTAACCGTTTCCGGAACAGTATATGTTCCAGCAGCTGCAGTAGTAGCCGCATCCACTACAATCGATAATGTTCGACTGGAGCCTGATGGCGTAAGAGCGAAAACTTTTAATTCGCCATCACCAGAGCCTGTTGCCGGAGTTACCAACTCCACTGTGCTTGCCTGGAAGGAGACATAATCAGCCCTTCCTGGATCCTCTACAGAACATGCAATAGCCAAAGCAGCTATTAAAACGATGGCTATGTTTTTTATATTTTTCATTTTCATACTAAGTCTTTTTAAGATTATTTATTTCCCTCCTCTATGAAAGCATTGTTCTGGATTTCACTTTGAGGTACTGAAAATGTCAACCGGGTATCATCATAATTAATGGTAATACCAGGAGAGAAAGCCCAATTAGAACCACGTTGAACATTATACTTATTGCGCTTCATTGCCAGGTAAGCTTTTCCTTCACCCCAAAGTTCAATCCTCGTTTGTAAGTAGATCTCATTTTTAAGGGCATCACCCGATAAACCATCTATATAAGATGTGTCTGGGATGCGGTTAGCCAGCATTTCCTTCAGGCGTGTACGTGCCAAAGCTTCATCCCCACTTCGTGCAGCCGCATCGGCACATAACAAATAGACTTCTTCTATTCTCATATAGAGATAATCGGTAAGAATAAACCGCTGACCGCCTGCAGTTCTGGCAGGGTCGTAAAACTTACGATAAGGCATTAAGGTTCCTGGTACATTTGGGTCTGATGTGTCAAATTGGCTTTTACGTACATCGGCTGCGGGGATACTTGCAAACAAACCATTATCGATTACTTTCCTGTCCCCAGCCCACTGATAGCTATAGGTGTAATAATCCATTTGTCCCCACCATGAAACCAGATCAAGGCCTTGGTCTGACGTTAAATCGGCACCCCACATCCAACTCGGTGTTGCAATGTTGTTAAATCCACCAGTACCAGCAAAATTAAGTGGATCTCCAATGAGATCATTCACCGAACACAACGTATATCCACCTGCAGTAATCACTTCATTGGTCAATGTCTTTGCAGTAGCCATATCAGTTCCTTCATTTCTTGAGGCTAGAACATAGGCTAGTATCACCTTAGCAATATTGGCATCAACTTCTGTTTTTGAAGGACGAACATAGCCATTCATCAAGGTTATGGCATCTTCCAAATCTTTTACCATCAAAGCATAGACATCTGATGCTTTACTTTTAGGCTGATTTTTTTGCTGTGTATTCGTATAAATCGGTAATATTTCTTTATCCGCTTCATATTGAATAGCAAACAACTGCGTGAGATAGAAGTATGAATGCGCGCGCATGGCTTTGGCCTGGCCCATTACATACTTGTTTTCATCTAAAGTAGGCACAGCGTCCTGCCCTCCCAAACCATCAATTACCGTATTGGCCGAACGAATAATCCGGTAATAGTACCTCCACGCTTCATAATGTAGACCAGTATTGGTATAATCATCCATCAGGGTCAGTTGGACTATATCGCGGTAC
>DASXWI010000684.1:0-19383 GCA_036503755.1 Saprospiraceae bacterium
AGCCGGATCCAATTCCTTTTTTAATCGTCGGATTAATAATAGCACCGTTTGTGTCTACCACAAATTCAGCGACAACTTGCCCCTGGACTTTATTCTTGACGGCTTCTTCCGGGTATTTTAAGTTGGATTTGATATGAGATACCACCTTGGCAAACGTACAATCTATTGAGTCTTTAACAGCATCAGTACAACCGGCATAGCGTGGCATAACTTCTGCTACGTTATAAATACCGTCAGCAGGCATTGCCGTAGTGGCAGGTGCAGTACTCTTTGGTGCATTTGGAATATTGAGATTGAAACTCACCGGAACGGTATAACGGTAAGCCACTTTTTTTCCATTCTCTTCGGCAGGCGTCCACTTTATTTTTTTGCTTTTCATCAGGTCGATCACTCTTGCAGCTTCAGTTCCTAACCCTAAACCCGGATCATGAACAGGTTTGACTTCCCCAATAGAGCCGTTTTTTTCAACGACAAATTCCATCATCACGACACCACCGGCACCCTGGGCTTTGGCTTCGGGAGGCATTTGGAGGTTGGCGGCGATAAACTCAGCCAGGCGGGATTTGGTGCAATCGGTCAGTTTTGGTTCGCAAGAAGGCCAGGCTGGAGGTGTGTCTGCTTTACGTACAGCTTCAGCCAGCGGAGTCTGAGCATTTAAAGAACTCCCTGAAATAGAGAGGATTAATGCCAGGAAGAAGGACATTGTTCTGATAATGTTCATGTTGTGTTTTTAATTGTAAATTTTTATGAAACCCTTTAACGGTGGCGCAAAGGTAAATATTCCATGAAAGGAAATTTTTGATCTAAGGATTATAATAGGTCAACTTGAGGTCAGCCCCGTCCCACACAGCATAGGAATTGTATTTCAGCCAGTCCCCTAGGTTGATATATTTTGCTCCTTTTACCCCGAGGTCATATTCAATGGGGAGGTGGCGATCGCCGAAAACAAAATAATCGATGTCCTCCTTTTTCAGGATTTCCAGGGCATATTGGATGAGCCATTCTTTTTCAGGTCCAAGGAAATGCTCCACTTCCGTATGCTGTCTGCTTGTGCCTGAAAAATACTTCATAAGACGCAGCCCGGTATTTGGATGGATGCGGGCAAACATCCACTGACTGGCTGGATTGGCAAAAATTTTCTTGATCATCTTATATCCATGATCCCCGGGGCCGAGACCATCACCATGCCCGATATAAAATTTCTTACCATCTATTTCATGAATCACGGGATCTCTCAGGATCGGAATTCCAAACTCATCCGTCAGGTACCGGAACATCCACATGTCATGGTTACCGGTGAAGTAAAAAATAGGAATGCCTGCATCTCGTAATTTACCAATGCATCCAAGCAAGCGGGAAAAACCTTTTGGGATGACTTGTCCATATTCAAACCAATAATCCCAGACATCACCAACCAGGTAGAGTGCCTTCATGTCCGGTGCAGATTTTTCAAGCCACTCCACGATAAGTTTTTCGCGCTCAGTACTGGGCAGAGCGCCATCAATACCAAGGTGAAAATCGGATGCGAAGAAGGTCTTTTTCATGAATGCAAGAAAGTAAGAAAGTAAGAGAGTAAGAAGTTTGGGCAAGTGTGTGGGACTGCGGATCGTTTCTTACTAACAACCTTCGCCTTAGCCTAAGCCTTCGCCTTTATTAACTCACAAACCTTGGGTCTGCCTCCATCACATGTCCGCAATTCGGGCATGTCCGTTTTTCTACAGAAGCATAAAAATCCTTAAAGCGAGGAATGAAATCCTTTTCGATATTTTCGAGATGAAAGCGTGTATCAAACAATTTGGTATTGCAGTTGTCGCAAAACCACATCAATCCATCCTCTTCGTTCTCGCTACGTTTTAATTCAATGACCAGGCCAATAGTTCCAGCTGGACGCATTGGACTATGTGGCGTATTCCCTGGCAAGAGAAACATTTCACCTTGTTTGATCGGGATATCCACAGCTTTACCATCTTCCTGGATCCGGACATTGATATCGCCTTCGATCTGGTAATACAATTCTTCTGTTACATTGAAATGGTAATCCTTCCGGGCATTAGGTCCAGCGACTACCATCACGATGTAATCTCCTGCATCATGGTACAGGTTACGATTGGCTACGGGTGGTTTGAGCTCATGGCGATGCTCATCGATCCAAGCTTGAAGATTAAAGGGTCTGCGTATCATGGTTTAAAAATAAGGAATTGTTATGAGTTGGCTCCCGCTGCCTTTCAGGCATCGCGGTTATCGTGAGTCGTGAGTCGTCAGTCGTGAGGTGTAATTGTAAAATCATTTGAATAACCCTGCCACTTTTCGGAAGGAAAAGAAAAATTGAATAGCCCTGACTTTCAAGTCGCGGGAAATTTTCGTCTCACGTCTGACGTTAAAAAAGAAATCCTAGATTTCTTTCAAAGCTTTATACACCCTCTCCAATTCCTCCTCCGACATTTTCGAAGAATTTCCACGCTTACAATAATCCAACAACCATTTATCTTGTTTGTTACCTTTTTCTTTGGCATAAGAATAGGGCAACTGTTCACAGAATGTGACGAGGTTGTATTTGGATGCATAGTCCGGATATTTTTTTTCAAGTTGCATCTCAATCGCTCGTTTTGAGATAAAATCCGGGTTGTCTACATGATCACGCATCTCGTAATAATTTTCAACAGCGAGATCAGCGATCGCATCGGCATCTATCTTTCTATTGGCGAAATAGGTTTTGAAAGCATCCGGCCAATCCTCATTGGCATCATTCAGACATTGATCTAGTTTTAACACATCCTCCATAGCGCAATTCATCCCTTGACCATAAAACGGAACAACCGCATGAGCCGCATCTCCCATCAATAGCGATCTATCTGTATACCATGGACCACACTTCACAGTCCCGAGTGCACCGGTCGGATGATGTTTGAAATCCTTCACAAGATCAGGCATCAGGGATACGAGATCAGGAAACTCTTGATTAAAGAAAGAGAGTATCTCATCATCAGTATTCAAGTGATTGAATCCTGGTGGACCATCATAAGCAAGGAACAAGGTCACCGTAAAACTTCCATCCAAGTTAGGCAACGCAATGACCATGAAACGCTGACGTGGCCAAATATGCAGCGCGTTTTTTTCAATCAACCAGGTATTATTTGGACCCGCTGGAATTTCTAATTCCTTATAACCATGATCAAGCCATTGAAGGCTGTAATTGAATCGTATATTAGATCCTATCTGCATGAACCCGTTACGAACTTCTGATCCTGCACCATCAGTACCCATCAAAACATCTCCTGTGTAGTCAAACAACTCGCTTGTTTCGCCATTGGTCCCCATCACACGAGCTTTTGCCACATCTGCAAATTGCACCCCATGATTGAAAAGAATTCGAATAGATGGATGTTCAGAAGCAGCATCCAATAACAAAGCATTAAGTCCCGGACGGGAAATCGATTGTATATACTCTCCTTCACGGCCGCTATAGGGCAGCAACATCGTAGTGCCTCCTCCTTTGATGTGTACCATTCTCCCCAACATCGGAATGGAGATATCCAGCGCTTTTTGTTTGAGACCAATGAGGTCCAGGGCAGCAAGTCCCCGATCGGATAAGGCAAGGTTAATAGACCTTCCTGCGGACATAACCTCCTTCCGTAGGTCGCCACGCTTTTCCAACAACGTGACTTTATGACCGCGATTCGCCATTTGTAAGGCCAGTAAAGTGCCACAAAGCCCGGCACCGGTGATGATAACATGTGAAGCCATGCGGAAAAGATAGGAAAATCACAACATAAACCTCGGCCTAGCGGATTTTTGGAATCCATGAAGATTTGCAGCAAACCTTAACCCAATGAAAACGGTTATTTTGCAGACTGATATCCTGAATAATCTCAAAATCCATGAAGACATTTTCCCTCATTGTCCTCTGCTCTATTTCGCTTCCATTTCTCCAAGCGCAGGCCGTTTCTATTTCATCCGAACCGGCCAAGGTGGAGTATTATCGAATGCCGGATTCGCCACTGCCTTCCGATTATAGTACGTATAGCGCAGAACTCGAAATCCCTTTCACCGAACTCTCCAAATCGGGATTTACTGAATCCGACCTGGTGGATACTTATCTCACTTTGCAAGGCTACAAACGGGTCAATAAAAATCCTGATATCGAAATCATTGCAACCATTGGTGAGTTTTTTATTTGGAGTGAAATCCGCAATACCAACCGGACCAAAACAAAAGACAAAGCAGGTAACGAGAAGATAAAGTACTCTTACAACATGGAGATTAAGTATAGTCTGCCGATGGCTGTTGAGGTAAAGGATAAGGAAACGAAAACATTACTTGACGAATATATTTTTTCTGCCTCCGACACAAAGTCATGGATTTCAACATCGTACAACACAATTGACGATCTGGACTCGTATTGGCGATCTCAACGTGTCACTCGGCTTGCAGAGTTGCAAAAAGATCTGACCAAGGAAGGTTTGAATAAAATATCAGACATGATCAATGATGCCTATGGCTATAAACTTATCAATGATAAAATTCGTTTTCCAACACTTGGTAAGAAGAATCATCCGGACTATGAAGAATTCCAAAAAAATGTGGAGATCATTCAGGCCGCTTTTGACTTGATGGATGCTGATAAAAACCTGGATGCGGTTCGTGAGAAAGCTGAACCTGCTTTAGCCTTTTATGCCGAGACGGCCAATAGGTATAGTGTAGGCAACAAGGATCAGAAAAAACTCAAGCACGTCTGTCTATACAACCAGGCCCTCGCTTATTTCTGGCTCGAAGATTTTGATAAAGCAGAAACCTTGGCCAAATCTATACAGAAGTTTGATACGAAAAACAAAGACGTACGTCGTCTGCTCGATGAAATTGAATACACGAAAGCGTCTTTGTACAATGCAGGCAGGGCCTCCAGGCACCAGGTCATCGTAGGGGGAAAAACGTGAGAACGTGAGACAGTGAGAACGTGAGAAAGTAAGACAGTGAGACAGTAAGACCGTGAGAGGTGTGAGCATGTGAGTCCGTGAGCCGTAAATTCAATTTGAATTATGACGGTCATCAGACCGTAAAATGCAACTGAGCGAGGCGAAGTATGAATTGCCGCGGCTTTCAAGCCGTGGAGCGTATATAGGGTTATTTTTCCATCGTGATAAATGCAGAGCCATAAGGTGACAATTTGATTTCATCACCAACCTTCATGTATTTATTGGCAGTAGCATCAAAGGCTTGGTTTTTGAGCGGTAATTTGACTTCAGTACCACTAAGATTGTGGACTATCCATAATGTGCCACGCTTCGTTTTATACGTGTAAGCGAGTAAATTATTATTCTGCATATTCCTGAAAACCAGCGGACCGGTGGCTACATCCGGATAGGCAATTCTAAGTTTAATCCACTTTTTATAATGCTGGTAGATCGATTTTACATCAGATACTTGATCCTGAAGTGATTTGACATCCGGCGGCATGGAATATTTTGGTACTTCCCAGGTTGCATCTGGCGTAGTTTGATCACCCCATGGGAATGGCTCTCTTAAATGAATATCTGGTTTGACACCGAGCATACCCAGTTCTTCACCATAGTAAACATAGGGTGTCCCAGGAATCGTAAGTAAAATAGAAGCAGCAAGTTTTGCTTTTTCAATTTCTCCACCCAGCGTTGATCGTATACGGTTCATGTCATGATTGGAGAGTAGGATGGCATCTTCAAAAGGGACAGTGGCACTTCGATAGGCATCCTGGATAGTTGTATAAGCCGTCATAAAACGGTTGGCATCACTTCCTTGAATGCATTCGGGAATGGCTTTTGTCAATTCAAAATTGAACAATGAAGGAAGGCCTTTGAAAAGACCTGAAAGTGTATGCGGATCTGCCCAAACCTCTCCAATGATTTTAACATCAGGTTTTATTTTGCGCATTTCAGTCGTGAACTCTTCCCAGAATTTACGCGTGTCATCAAGTTGGTCATCCGGGTAAATATGCTTTGCAGCATCAAGTCTGAAACCATCAATTCCTTTATCAAGCCAGAATTTTCCAATTTTATAAATCTCTTGTCTGACTGGAGCATAATCAAAATTGAGATCAGGCATCCCTTTCCAGAAAAATCCATAATACCGCTCATCTTGTCCAAGCCATTCATGCCATTGCGTAAGGTTGTCCGAATCGAAAGTGGTTTCCTTCTTCTCAATTTCGTCTTTGACGGCTTCAAAATTTTTCCAAACATAATACTGGCGGAGAGGGCTGTCCGGTGATGAGCTGGACGCAATAAACCAAGGATGTTCAGCGGATGTATGATTGACGACCAGGTCAAGGATGATTTTCATATTTCGTTTTGTGGCCTCAGCGATCAGGAGGTCCATATCCGCCATGGTACCGAAATCAGGATGGATAGCGTAATAATCCGTTACATCATACTTGTGATAAGAGGGTGATGGATGAATAGGCATCATCCAAATCGTATTTGCACCCAGGTCCTTGATATAATCCAGTTTGGAGATAAGGCCCGGTAAATCACCTATGCCGTCTCCATTACTGTCGCAAAAGGATTGAACATATACTTCATAGACGATATCATGATCACCGGGGATGGATGTGCGATTCTGCTGTTTAGTCATTCCATTCACCGATAAACCTGATATAATGCCAAAACATAAAAGACCAAAATACCAATACATATCCTGTTAAAGATAAAGGGCTTCACCGGATAAAAAATCTTGAATCAAATTGAAATGGTTCGACCTCCAGGATTTTTACCTGGAGAAAATCCTTATGCGCAGGATTGATCAGGATATTGTGTTCATCCAGTACAAGAGCTGAGGGGACTTTCAGTAATAATGCATTTCCTTCAGCAACAAAAGTATCCCCGATAAGTCTTGTAGATGGTTTTGGTGGAAATTGATTCCAGTCCTCAGCCAAATAGAATCGGCTTATGGTTTGTATAGAATCATCCGGCACCTCAAGGCTGATCAGGACATAGTCTTTAGGCAGATACCCAAGAGGAAGATGGACAGCTACTTCCAGCATACACAATGCACGCGATTCACTGGTGTAGACGATAGCCGTTCCCTTATTATTCCACCTGCCACCCGCCACTTCAGCACCTTTGCCTGAAAGATCCTGCGCATGTTTTGAAGTGGTCAACCGGAATACGATCATGCCAGTACGCCATGCTCGATGCGCAACAACTCGTCTTTGATCATATCGATGCCAAAAGCGCTATCCAGAATTTCCTTTGGACGGATGTGACCCAGGGCGGGGATAATGGTATCTAACCAGGTATCGAAATTTTCTTTGGTGCCGAATACCTGGATCCCCTTTTTGTAGAGGAGAAGGACTTGCATGATCTTTTCGGATTGGAGGGTATCGAAGGTCTTATTTTCCTTTTTGTAACGCTGAAGGGAGCGCTCAGTCAGGTGGAGAATCCGGGACCACTCCTGAAGACTAAAGGGGCTCCATGAAAACATCTTGCTGAAAGCCTCAAAACCAATACCCTCGCGAATGGCCAGGATGATAGAAGGCGTATCTTGCTCATATACAGATGCATATGGCTCATTTAGGAGAAATTTGTCGGATTGAAGGGACATCTCTGAAATTTTAGAAACCAGAATATTGCGATTTGTCATTTTTAAAACGACAGTTTACCAAAATTAGTTCTTCAATTTTCAATCCTTTTTACAGCCTGGTCCAGAATGTCCACGAATTTTTCGACATCATCCCTGGTATTATAAAGTGGCACCGCAGCAATTCGAATAACATCGGGTTCTCGCCAATCCGCAATCACACCTTGCTGTGAAAGCTGGTCGAATATGGCACGTCCATTTTCTTTGACCAAAATGGAAATCTGACATCCTCGTTGATCCGGATTTTCAGGGGTGATAATTTTGATACCTGCTATTGATTTCAATGCATCATACAAGTGGTTAACATTCTCCTTTGCAGAATTACGAAGATTTTGGATCCCAGCTTGATCAAATAATTCCATTGATGCCCGCATCGCCGCGAGTGGAAGTATTGGTGGATTACTAAGTTGCCATCCTTCTGCACCTGGTAGCGGATCAAATTCATCCCGCATGCGGAAACGCGTATCCTTATTATGGCCCCACCATCCAGACAGTCTTGGGATAGACAAATCCTCACCTAACCGATCATGTATAAAGATGCTACCTAAACTTCCAGGTCCGGAGTTGAGATATTTATAACTGCACCATGCAGCAAAGTCAACATCCCAGTCATGCAAATGCATCGCTACATTACCTGTTGCATGAGCAAGGTCGAATCCCATGACAATACCATACTCATGCCCTAAACGGGTTAGCTCAGCGATGTTGAGATATTGACCGGTGTAATAATTTACTCCTCCAAGAAGCATTAAGGCAACCTGTTCTCCTTCGGTGCGCAAAATATCTTCGAGGTCTTCTTGTTCTAAAAGATGTTGTCCAGGTTTTGGTCTCCACAATATAATAGCATCCTCTTCATCGAATCCATGCCATTTGGCTTGCGATGCAACTGCATAACGGTCGGAAGGAAAGGCATCACTTTCGATAATGATTTTATACCGGTCTTTTGTTGGTTTGTAAAACGAAGCCATCAACAAGTGAAGATTTACAGTCAATGAATTCATCACGACTACTTCGCTTTCATTGGCTCCCACAAGCTTGGCCATCGATTGGGTCAGGAACTCATGATAAGGCAGCCATGGATGACGTGCATGCAGATGGCCTTCCACACCGAGTGTAGCCCAATCTTCTAATTCCTCATTTACATATTCCTTTACCCGCTTCGGTTGAAGCCCCAGCGAATTACCACAGAGGTAAATAGAATCCTTGCCGTTGATTTTTGGGATGTGAAATTGGTCCCGGAAATGTCCTGATTTCATGTAGTGATTTAGTGATGTGGTGATGGAGTGATGAGGTGATGAGGTGAGGTTGTGATGTAGTGATTAGTTATTATTTGACTATATGTAATGACTGTCAATATCCTAAAATCAAGTCTGGCGTCTGGGGTCTGAAGTCTGGCATCTCCATTTTTCACTCTTCACTCTTCATTCTTCACTTAATCCCCATCCACTCCATCGCTGATTTATACAACAACCATTCCTTCGTATGATCGCTATACGGCATATGCTCAATTAATTTTCCTGGAGAATCTTCGCCAAGTGGGAAAGGATAATCGCTACCTAAAGCAATACGATCTGCACCGACTAAGTCTATGAGGTAATCAAGAATGCGTTCATCATGCACCAGGGAATCTATCCAGAATTTTCCGAGATAGGTTCTTGGTGATTTATCATTATCAATGGCACAAAGATCTGGTCGTACATTAAAACCATGTTCGATACGCGCAATGGTGGCTGGAAAAGATCCCCCTCCATGTGCAAAGGCAACGCGAAGTTTCGGAAATTTTTCAAACACACCCCCAAAGATCATGGAACAGATGGCGCGACTGGTTTCAGCAGGCATGCCGACCAGCCATGGCAACCAATATCTCGACATTTCATCACTCCCCATCATTTCCCAGGGATGAACAAAAATGCAAGCTCCCAAGCGTTCAGCTGCTTCGTAAAAAGGAAATAGTGCAGGATCATTAAGATTCCACCGGTTGACATGCGAACCAATCTCAACACCAACCATACCGAGCTCTTTCATGCATCGCTCAAGTTCCTGCACGGCAAGTTCTGGATCCTGTAAAGGAATGGTCCCCAAGGCGATAAAGCGATCAGGATGTCGACTCACCACTTCAGCAATAAAGTCATTGAAGAACCTGCTCGTCTCTAATCCATCCTGCCCTTTTGCCCAATAATAAAACAACACCGGGATGATCGAAAGTACTTGCTTATGCACACCATGCGTATCACATTCCTGCATGCGCACGACGGGGTCCCAGCAATTGGATTCTACTTCTCTGAAAAATTTATCCCCTACCATCATCCTTGCCCTGCAATTCCCGCAATCTTCGAGATGCACAAATTTTCCGTAACCAAATTTCTCCACCCAACGAGGGATGTCACGCGGCATGATGTGGGTATGTATGTCGATTTTCAATGGGCAGTGCTTTGAGTAGGTTTGGTCTGTTATTATGATTCTGCTCTAGACGTTGATTAGATTATTAGCTTATAGGGTTATGGAGCTTATAAGCTTATATATTTTATTGTAAGTATTAAGATAATTTATTGACATAACCTATAAACCTATAACCTTTATAAGCCTATAGGCCTTATCAGTGTTCATATTTTATGGTGACATTCTTCGCTTCCGTAAAAAACCGGATCGCTTCCCATCCACCTTCACGCCCGATGCCTGAATTTTTGACACCACCAAATGGTGTACGCAAATCGCGTAGAAGCCAACAATTGACCCACACAATTCCGGTTTGCAAAGCACCGGATACGCGATGTGCCCTTGCAAGGTGATTTGTCCAAACTATGGATGCAAGACCGTATGTTGTTTGATTGGCCAAAGCAATCGCTTCCATTTCTGTTTCGAAGGGCATGATGGTGACCACAGGTCCAAAAATTTCTTCCTGGTTGGTCCGGCAATTCTGTGCAAGACCTGTAATCACGGTAGGCTCAACAAAATAACCATCCTTCAATTTTCCATCCATTTGAATCCGCTTCCCACCACAAGCCATTTTTCCGCCTTCCATTTCCGCAAGCTCAATATAGGAAAGCACTTTTTGCAAATGCCCTTCTGAAATCAATGCACCAACTTCTGTGTCGGTTGATGACGGATCTCCAATCTTTAAGTTTTTTACACGTGTTGTAAAATCGGCCACAAATTTCTCATAGATACTTTTTTGTACAAGAATTCTTGAACCACAAAGACAAATCTGTCCCTGGTTGCTAAATGATGAACGAATCGTAGTCTCAAGCATTTCTTCATAATCGCAATCTGCGAAAATGATCACCGGGTTTTTCCCACCCAGTTCAAGCGAAGCTTTTTTTAGTTGTTCTGCACAGATGCCGGCGATACGTTTTCCAATGGCAGTGCTTCCGGTGAATGAAATAGCTTTAATTTCTTCATGACGGACAATGGCTTCACCTACAGCAAGCCCAGTGCCATGGATTATATTTAATACACCGGCAGGTAATCCCGCTTCATTGCAAATATCTCCAAGCATGGCTGCTGTTACAGGCGTGATTTCGGATGGTTTTGCTACAACAGTATTTCCGGCTGCAAGCGCGGGTGCAATCTTCCAGGTGAATAAATATAAAGGTAAGTTCCACGGAGAAATACAACCTACAACACCTATCGGTTGACGCATCGTATAATTCATAGCCTGACCAGGCATGTAATGCGATTCTGAAGAAAGTTGTGATGCCGCGGCAGCAAAAAAAGCAAAGTTGGATGCTGCGCGTGGGATGTCAAGTCTTCTGGCAAGCGCGATTGGTTTTCCAGTATCTTCCATCTCCGCTTGCGCAAGCAGTTCTGATTTTTCTTCGATCAGGGTGGCTATTTTCTGAAGGATTGCTTGCCTGGTGGCGAGTGGAGTAGATGCCCAAGTTGGAGCTGCATTGTTTGCAGCGTTATATGCTAATTGAACATCAGCCGCATCACCGGAAGCTATTGTCGCATATTTCAATCCTGTAGCCGGATTGATAATATCCATTGTTCCTCCATGAAGCGAAGGCCTGTATTCCCCGTTAATAAAATGATGATATTGTTTCACACCTATATTCAATTTAAAAATTGAAATCTACTGATTCTATCGAAAAAGAATTAATCATTAACCAAAAGATAAATCATGCCTCGCCGGCGTTCGCAAGGGTAAGGATGCGTGAGGAGCGACGCAGGGGTCGGGGGCATCATTTTGAAGAAAAATGAAATCCCAAATGAGTTCTCAGCTCCTCTGGTAAGGAAGGTAAATCAGATCTCGGGATGAGAAGGGTGGCTACTTGGTACAAATCGGTAAAGATTTGGTGCTGTTGAGCCGTAGACTTCAAATATTGATGTCCTGATGATCCACCCGTACCAGTTTTACGCCCGATCATGCGCAATACCATTTGGGCATGGCGATTGCGCCACAACGTGAGCATTTCTTCAATATCCATCAACCGCGATAACAATCGATAAGGCTGTTGAAGAATTGGTTCATCCCGATACAGAAAGATGAATAAAGCTGCAATCATCGCGCGGTAAGAAAACTTAACTTCTCCCCGTGCACGCATTTCTTCAAATTTGGTTTCATCAAATACAGCCATAAAGTATGTGCTCGTATCCCCAACCATGGTCAACCTTTGCTTTTTCGTTTCTTCATTCAGTATATCTGAAGCGCTGATAGCATCACGGTCTTTCTGCAACATATGTTCAACCGCCTTTTTATAAGCATCCAGGAAATTGAATTTATCAAATTCCAGGAATGGGGTGCGCTCCAGCCAATCGATGACATGTGTCAATAAAGATTTGCCTTCCATGATGGCTTTGAGCTTTTCTTTTTGCTCTCCGGAAAAGACAACATCATAAGGCATGTTATTGTAGGTGAGGCGCTGTTCTTCTTTAAGGCCCAACATATTTTCCACGATCCTGAATTGCAGGGATTGAAATCCACTCGCAGGAAAAAGATACTGCCTGAAATCAAGGAAGTCCATCGCCGTCATCGTTTCCATCACGTTGATCTGTTCGATCAGCAATTTTTGGATTTCAATAATGCGCTCAAGCCTGGCGACGGCAGTAGATATTTCACGTTCGTCCATCAGGTCGCCTTCAAACATGGAAGCAATAGAGGAGATCTCATGGATGATTTGTTTAAACCAGAGTTCATATACCTGGTGCATGATGATAAAAAGCATTTCATCATGGGCCGTCTTATTCTCCACTTGTGTCGAACGTGGATGCTGGGCATCCAGGAGCTTATCTAATTCGAGATAGGTGTGATAATGTACGGATGTAAATTTTGTAGACATTGTATGTGTATTTTTTTAGATCGCAGACTACGCAGATATATTTTAAAAAAAATTGCGCAGAAACGATCAGTGATTTTTAATATCGTATTATGCCGCTGGATGGAGTTTTCTCCGCCAGCATAGACTACTCCTTATCAATAAATGCCGTTCCTTTTATTTCGATCAGGATTTGTGGCCTGGGTAATGCTGAAACTTCAACTGTAGTTCTGCATGGACCTGCCGAAGTAAAAAATGAATTATAAATTTCGTTGTAGGCGTCAAAGTCGCTCATGTTTTTCAGAAAGACAGTGACATCCACCAGGTGTTGTAAATCACCGCCATTCAAGTGCAGGTAATGTCGGATATTTTCAAGAACAGCCTGCGTCTGAATTCGTATGTCAAGTAACCATTGGTCATTATCATCCTTTTCTGCACCTGCATAGCTATTATCTGGTCTTCTGGAGCTTGTTCCGGAAACAAATACCCATTGTCCAATTCTTCGGGTATGGGGGTAGCGTCCAAGGGGTTGGGCGCGATCTGCGGCAATGATTATATCTTGCGACATCGTCTTTAATTTGTCCCACGAAGGTAGTCATTCCCCAAAAGCGGAAAAGGCGGATATAATGGAAATAAACGAACTCATCCATCTATGAACCTCGATCTCAAAGGAAAAAATGCCCTGGTTTGCGGCAGCAGCAGTGGAATCGGCAGGGCATCCGCCATCGAATTGTCCCGCCTGGGAGCAAATGTTACTTTATTAGCAAGAAATGCTGATTCCTTGACTGAAGCACTTCAACTATTGCATCATGAGCAAGGACAGGACCATGGGTTCATCATCGCGGATACTTCCCAACATGCAGATCTCCACCAGAAAATTACCGGCCTGGTCACTCAAAAACGGATCCATATCCTGGTGAATAATACGGGAGGTCCACCAGCAGGGCCAATTCTCAATTCTGATTTGGATGCATTCCGACAAGCATTTGAACAACATTTATTAGCCAATCACTTGATAGCCCAATTGGTGGTCCCTGGCATGAAGGAAGTTGCTTATGGTAGGATCATTAATATCATTTCTACATCCGTAAAGCAACCCTTACATGGATTAGGTGTTTCCAATACCATTCGTGCAGCTGTTGCAAATTGGTCCAAGACAATGGCAAATGAATTAGCCCCTTTTCAAATCACACTAAACAATGTATTGCCAGGTGCTACAGAAACGGATAGGCTCAATGCCATCGTCTCAACCAAATCTACCAAGCAAGGCAAGAGCATAGATGAGGTCAAACAAGAAATGCTTGACGAAATTCCAATGAAACGTTTTGGCAAGCCAGAAGAAATTGCTGCTGCCGTTGCTTTCCTCGCATCTCCTGCAGCCGCTTACATCACGGGGACGCAAATTACAGTGGATGGCGGAAGGACAGGCGTTCTTTAAATGAAGAGTGAAAAGTGAAGAGTGAAGAGTAAAAAGAAATAGGAAAATGCAATAGGTAATTTGGATAAGTAATAGAATTAGGCCTCCGTGTACTCCGTGGTGCCTCCATTTTTCTCCATGCGGACTCACCTGTAATATGGATAGTAAAGAATGAGAGGAAAATCTCCCCGTGTGCTCCGTGAGCCCCGTGCGAAATAACAAAGTTGTCGGAATCACTACTGATAGTTATCGGGATAATGGAGTAAAGGATTTCATCAATTAATTTTCCCAAACACAAAACTCACACTTCTTACTCTCTCACTGCCTTACTCTCTTACTTTCTCACTGTCTCACTGCCTTACTCTCTTACTTTCTCACTGTCTCACACATGGAACCTTTTCCATTTTCCTTAGGTTTGTGCCCTTAAGTATACTTTAGAAAAGTGGATAGAAAGACATTTGTAGTGACCGGCGCCAACCAAGGCTTGGGTTTAGAGACCTCCAGGGCACTGGCGGCTCAAGGACATAAGGTCCTATTATTAACCAGGACTGAGGAAAGAGGGATCGAAGCGATGGAGAATATTCTACGTACAAATCCCGAAGCGCATCTCGAAAATTATGTCTCGGATATGAGCCTCCTGAGGGATATGCGCAAAGCGGTAGAAATGATTCGCGAACGACACACCATCATCGATGGATTGATCAATAATGTCGGCACCTGGATGTCCAATCATGTCCTTACAGATGAAGGTATCGAAACCGTATTTGCTACCAATCACTTGAGTTATTTCTACATGACACATCTCTTATATCCTGCATTGCGCAAAGCAGATCACGCGAGAGTTGTCAATGTAGCCAGCAACGCTCATTCGTATGGAAAAATTAATATCGAAGATCCTGGTTATTCGAAAAACTATCACGGACTGAAATCGAATGGTCAATCCAAACTCGCCAACCTTTATTTCACATTCGAGCTCCACCAACAAAAGCCGGATGATCACATCAGCACGTTTGCAGTTTCTCCCGGACTCGTTAAAACGGACATTGGATTAAAACATACCAACTGGTTGCATTCTTTTGCCTGGAAAATTCGTCGCCGCAAAGGCCAGACTCCGGCAGAAGGAGCACGTACCTCGGTATTCTGTGCCACCGATCCCGAAGTTTATAAGATCAGCGGCAAATACTGGGAAAGCTGCCAGGTGAAAGACGTTTTCAAATCAGCGCAGGATCCACTATTAGGTAAAAAGCTGTGGGAGCTGAGTGAAAGGATCTGCGGCATCGAACATTATTTCGGTAAGCAGTGAATCGTGAATGGTGAGCAGTGAATCGCGTGAGTCGTCAGGCGTCAGGCGTGAGTCTTCAGGTGTGAGGCGTGAGTCGTGAGAATCTAATAGGCAAAGCCTGCTACCTCTAAGTCCCCAGCTTAAGACTTTCTGCCCTTCCACCGTTCTGCTCTTCTGCCTTACCTCTGCCCTCTGCCCCCTGCCTTCTGCCCTTCCGCCCTTCTGCCCTTCCGCCTTGCCCCATGCCCCATGCCCCTTGCTTTCTGCCTTTCCGCCTTCCGCCGTTCCGCCCAAATTGAACCCTCGCGCAGCGAGGGAAATTTTCCTACCTTTGTCAACCAACCTTAATCCGCCCCCACGTTAAGTGTTGTCAATCAACAGCTTATGGTGTTTCTTGAATTTGAGCAACCCCTTGAAAGCCTCTACGATCAGCTTGAGCAAATCAAGCAAATAGAAGCCCAGGGGGATGTAGATGTCAGCGCTGCCATACGGGACCTGGAAAACAAAATCATCCAGACCAAGAAGGAGATTTACGGCAACCTGACCGGCTGGCAAAAAGTCCAGTTGTCTCGACATCCGGAGAGACCCTATACCTTATTTTACGTTCAACAGATGTTTACCAACTTTATCGAATTGCATGGTGACAGGCTGGTGCATGATGATAAGGCGATCATAGGTGGATTTGCACAACTTGACGGGAGCACGATCATGTTGATTGGTCATCAGAAAGGATCCAATACCAAGATGCGTCAGTACCGCAATTTTGGAATGGCTAATCCTGAAGGCTATAGAAAAGCTTTACGCCTGATGAAGCTCGCAGAAAAATTTGATATTCCTGTTGTCACATTCATTGATACCCCAGGTGCATATCCAGGTCTTGAAGCGGAAGAGCGTGGACAAGCTGAAGCAATCGCACGCAACTTGTTAGAGATGACTCAACTTAAAGTGCCTATCGTCTGCTATATTATTGGTGAAGGAGCTTCCGGTGGTGCACTTGGAATAGGATTAGGGGATAAAGTATTCATGTTGGAAAACACATGGTACTCAGTGATCTCACCTGAGTCTTGTTCTTCTATTTTATGGCGAAGCTGGGATTTTAAAGAAACTGCTGCAGAAGCATTAAAATTGACACCGGACCATATGGCTGAATTTGGCCTGATCGATGGAATTGTGAAAGAACCATTAGGTGGAGCTCACAATGATCCTGAAGGTATGGCGGTTGCTTTGGCTAAACACATCAAAACAGAGCTGAAGGCACTTAAGAAATTTACTCCTGAAGAACGTATCAACCAACGGATTGAAAAATATTCTGCAATGGGGCGCTTCAAAATAAAATCTAATCCCGAAGAATCCCGTTAACCAATCTGACCCAGTGATCAAGTAAGGGAATTATGCTAGAGGTTATCCGGACATATTTTTTTGAAAGAGAAAAAAGGAAAAGGTTAAGCGAGTCCGCCAGGCGATCCTCCCAGTTTAAACGAGACAAGAAAAATCATTTCGGTATTCTCCTAGATGCATCTCAGCAGGGTGACCGTCATGAGGTGATGCATTTCGCTGAATCCTTACGAAAGGATGGACATAGAGTTAAGATTCTTGGATTTATTGAAGGTAAGCGGGAAGGGGCATCCATACCTTTTGATTTTTTTGCTACCAGCGATCTCGCCAAAGTTTCGCAGGTGCCACGCGGGCCTGCAGTGGATTCTTTTATAGACCAGCCTTTTGATGTGCTGATCAATATGTCGATCCGTCATAATCACAAAGCCCTGGATTATATCAGTTCGCTTTCGAAAGCTTCCTTTCGCATAGGACCATGGTATCAGAATGCCCGAAATAATCCTTACGACCTCTGCCTGGATACCGGTTCTTCCTCTACCCTGAAGGAGTGGATACATGAACTAATGCATACCTTGCACAAGATTTATTAGCACTGTATTATGGCAACGTTTATCCCCTCAGGCACCGGTGTGGCCTTGATTACACCTTTCCAAAATGGTAGTATAGATTACGATGGGCTCACCACGTTGATCGAGCATGTCATAAAAGGTGGGGTAGAGTATGT
Organism: Saprospiraceae bacterium; assembly: GCA_036503755.1. Classification (GTDB taxonomy): domain Bacteria; phylum Bacteroidota; class Bacteroidia; order Chitinophagales; family Saprospiraceae; genus Opimibacter. The sequence goes on from DASXWI010000684.1 coordinate 17,619, forward strand.
TGTGTCGTTGGGGACAACAGGTGAAGCTACTAGTTTGTCAGATGATGAACAATCGGCAGTACTTCGTCACACGATTAAGGTTGTTGCAAAAAGAATTCCTGTTGTCGCCGGACAGTTTGGTGGAAACAATACCGCGCAGGTTTGTGAAAAATTAAAAGCTTTTGATCCAACAGGTGTTGCCGCTATACTGTCTAGTAGTCCCGCATATGTCAAACCTTCACAGGAAGGAATTTATCTGCACTACATGGCATTGGCAGAAGCATCTCCATTGCCTCTGATCATCTATAATGTGCCGGGTCGTACAGCATCTAATATTACAGCAGCGACCATCCTAAGAATTGCAAAGGATTCGAATAAATTTATCGCCGTAAAAGATGCATCCGCCGATCTTGTGCAAGGCTCTGCCATCGCACGTGATGCACCGGATGGATTTATACTGTTATCAGGAGATGATCCAACTGCACTTGCAGCTGTGAGTATCGGTTGTAAAGGTGTGATCTCTGTCATTGCGAATGCGTTCCCAGGTGCTTTTTCCAACATGATGCGATATGCCCTCTCAGGAAAATCAGAAGGTGCAAAAGACCTTCATTACAAATTACTCGACCTCCATCACTGGCTCTATGTCGAAGGAAATCCTGTCGGCATCAAGGAAGCAGTTGAATACAAAGGGATTTGTTCTGCCGAACTTCGTCTCCCGCTTGCACGTATGAGTGCAGGGAATAAGATGAAATTGCATGAGGAGATGCGAAAGCTAAATGGGGTGGATTAGCAAGGAGCAAGGAGCAGGGGGCAAGGAGCAAATGGGCAGAAGGGCAGAAGGGTGGAAAAAGTAAATCAAGTGATCAATTCTTTGTAATCCGCTTCTTCTAATCGCCTAATCGCCGTTGGATGGAGTTTTCTCCGCCAACATGTTTCCAGCTTTAGGTTATTGCCGCAGGATGTCTAACCAAATTTCCTTTGGTCTGCTTTTGTGTCAGCAAATTTCTGATTTGCGTCTTTCTCAAAACGGAGTTTTGTATACGCACAAGCTTAGGTACAACCTAAGCTTAACCTTAACCTTGTTTCTTACAACCCCCAAGCCCCCTTCGAAGGGGAAAGTGATTTCACTCTTCACTCTTCTATCCCAAGGCTTTTCAGAGCCTTGTATGAAGCGTTTTGCTCGGCACTCTTCTTATTGAAGTCCTCGCCGCTGGCGATTTCCTTTCCATTGACATACACAGCTATTTTAAAACGGTCGCGGTTTTCCATTTTAAAACGTTCGATGACACGGTAGTCGATTTCACTGCCGTTTTTCTGGCAGTATTCGAGGAGCTGGCTCTTGTAGTTGTCGTCGGTGTCTTCGAGATTCTGGATATTGAGATGACGACGGAGGATTTTGGAAATGACGATTTCTTTTGTTTCATCAAAACCTTTTTCAAGGTAGATCGCACCCACTAATGCCTCCAGTGCATTTCCTTTCATTGATTCGCTGAGGCGGGTGTCATTATTTTCCTGCAACACTACATCAATGCCCATATCATCTGCAATACGGTTGAGTGTTTTGCGCTTGACAATTTTGGACCTCATCTTTGTGAGAAATCCTTCGTTGCTATTTGGATATTTTTGAAAAAGATATTCGGCAACGATCGAACTCAGGATCGAGTCACCTAGATATTCGAGTCTTTCGTTGCTGGTGACTGTATGCAGTTTCGGATCAACGGCAGATTTATGACTGAAAGCCTGTTTGAAAATCTGGAGATTACTAGGTGTAAACCCAATGATGTTT
>DASXWI010000685.1:0-8632 GCA_036503755.1 Saprospiraceae bacterium
GAACATCATGGCGCATCTTATTGGTTACAGATCGTCGACCAGGCATAAGCCTGTATCTGTTAATCAGGCTTCACCATTGAGATGAAGAAGGAACTAGATGTTACCTCAATAACATTACATCCCCTTTGGCAATCTCTTTACGACCATCCGGATAACGTAATGTAGCAGTGTATACATAGGTATCTGATGCTGCAGGTTCGTTTTTCCAGGTACCATCCCATCCATCTGTATTCGTTTCAGAAGCATCAAATACTTTCTGTCCCCAGCGATTAAAGACTAGGAATTCTTCAATTTCGACATCCCCGGTAATGATGATCCTGAAATGATCATTATACTCATCACCATTATCTGGAGTAAAAGCATTTGGTATTTTGATACTAGGAGGTACTGTAGGAAAGGATAGAGTATCCGTTTGCTCACATCCGAGGCTATTGATGAAAGTTGCTTCAATAAAATTGACTTCTTCCGAAGCATTAAATTCAATAGTTGTGGTGTTGGCTGATATATCTACGCCGTTGATTGTCCACATGACTTCAGTCGGTGGAGGATTTACATTAAGCGTGCCCATCACATTCATTCCCTGTCCAACGAAAGGTGCTGCAAATGGATCAGGTGTCACCATAATCTCTGAAACATCACCTGGGTAAATAGAAATATCAACTGTCCCTGAAACCCGGCAGATATCAGGATCAGATACTTCGGCAAAGAATCGGAGACGTCCGGTTGAATGAACAGTTACAACGGGATTATTGCAAGCAGTACAACTAAGCGACAGATCACCGCTGATGACATCCCACACGACATTTGTATAATCAGGATTGCCGGTAGATACTGTCACCGTTCCATCCAGGCAAGCTTGAAAAGAAGGCCCAACCACTTGTGGTTGTTCCCCAGGTATAAATTGGAATACTCCTATTGCCCCGCAAAAATTAACGTTAGTTGTATTGGCTGTGACCAGGACCTCTGCCGCCCCTGTTTCGTTGATGGTCACAATAGGATTAGGACAATCCGTGCAACTTAAGGACGCATTTCCTGAAGTAACACTCCAGTTATATCCGGTTAAACCTGCAGGATTAGTAATCGTCAGCGGCACAGACTCTCCTGCACAAACAACGTTGTCTCCTGCGATATTGATTTCCTGCAAACCTGGTATCTCAATAAGTAACACTGCACCTACAGGACATTCATTTATTTCTCCGGAAAACTCATAGATGATCGTTGATCCGGGGGAACCCATTACAGTGACCGTTGGATTAAGACACTCGGTGCAACTTAATCCATCGGAGGGAGACCATTCAGGTTCATCAACCTGGTCAGACAAAACAACCACAGTAAACATTTCCCCAGGACACAATGTGGTATCTGTCACCGAAAGAGGAACTGCTGGGGGAATAACATTGATCAGAATAGAATCCTTCGAAGCGCAGGCATTATTGAAGTTTTCACGGATATACAAAGTAGTATCCTGTAATGTCAAAGCAGCATTGTACACTGTCAGTGGTGATTCAAATGTGCCATTGTTCGGTAACCAATTGAAGGTGATATCAGGAAAATCGAGTGAATCGTAAGCAGGTGAAAACAATGCAACCACTTCACCAGCGCAATAAAAAGCTTTGAGTGGAGCAATATCTATATGTTGATCTTCAGGCAATGAATCTACTCTGACCACTACAGTATCTGCGGCAATACATATGCTAAAATCAGATTGAAGGATGTAGGTCGTCGTAATTGAAGGTGTGGCAATCGGAGTAAGGCTGTTTGGATCACTGAGTGTCGTGTCTGATGGTAACCATTCAAATGTAGTGGCTAAACCATCTAGTTGCCCTTGAAGGATAATGCCTGTCCCACCAGCACATATGAAGAGCGTATCTGGTCCAACGATTTCTGCAATAGCAAGATCAAGGTAGATGCTGTCTTTTGCTCCACACGCATCTGTACCAACAGAAGCATAATACCAACCTGATAAAAAAGGACTTACAGTAGCTGTTGGACCAATTGGATTTTCGAAAGAGAATGTTGGTGACCAATGTATTTCAGCAGTGGAAGAAGCATTAAGCGTGAGAGGTGCATAACGACACCATTCAATCGTATCTTCAGCAGAAAGGATTTCGACTTCGTATTCATCCGTTATGCCGGATTCAATTGTAACCATGCCGGATTCTGCACCTGCCATATAGGCTATCTGCCAGGATAGGGTTTCAAAGCCTTCTGGAGAGCCATCATTGATCACTGTTACAGGAATAATTGCTGCGGTATCCTCAGGAAGCATCTCCAATGGAAAAGTTCCGTTAGGGAAGGTATAGTCGACCCCCATCAGGGCAACTCCAAAATCACTAATCGTAATGAGGATCGTATTCGTATTCGATTCTACACGCTCAATAATCAGGGAAAAGGGACCGCTGCAACTTTCAGAGAGTATACCGGCATTGGCTGGGGTACTCAAAGATGCGCGTATAGCATCCTGTGCTTTAATACTTGATATACCTCCGCCCAGTAAAAGGGTGAGGACTAAGAGAAATGGGTGTTTTTTTATTCCTGGAGTCATCTGTTATAACCAATGTAAGGGTGGTAAAATTAAACTTTTTTGTCATGTCGCAGGGGCTGTTTACCTGGAATGACAGCCAGCCAACATCTTTTTTACCTGGTCAACCTGGACGACCTGAGGCTCAAGGCCATATCTATCCCCCAGGAAGTTGATAAGGTTCGTAAGTTCCACTTCATTAAGGGTTAGGTTTGCAGGCATTTCTTGCCCTGTAGCAGGATTCACAGGCAAGCCATTTCGGATCAGGCAAAGCAGTTTTTGCGGATCAGACAAAGTAAGTCTTGAGGAATCAAGAGAGGGTATTAGTTTTCCAAGACCACTCCCATCATCCATATGACAGTTTCCGCAATAATACTTGTAAATGATTTCACCCTGGCTATAGGGATTTTGCTGGCAGCTGAAAACAAGAAAAGGTAAGCAGACCAATACGGCTAATACGTTTTTCACCCTCAATATTCGTCTTTGAGAAGCTTGTCTACAGTTTCAAAAAAGGCCGTTACAGATTCGGGATCAGTGCCTTCGCAAAACCCTCTTACTCTCCTGTTTCTGTCTAATAAGATGATGCGGCCACTGTGATCAAACCCCTTGGGAGCCAATGGATCTTCTACCACACTCACAAAGTACTGATCAGCAAGATGAAAAATCGAATCCTTTTCACCTGTCACGAATTTCCAACTCTTTGTATCGACACCAAGATTCATGGCGTACCTATTCAAAACGGACACAGAATCATTCCTTTGGTCTATGGTATGTGATATCATAATGACACGATCATCGTCCTTATACCGATCGTATAAGCGAACCATCTCCTTCGTTACTTTCGGACAAATACTTGGACAGGAAGTAAAAAAGAAATCTGCCAGGATGACTTTATCTTTTAGAGTTGAAATATGGAGCAACTGGCTGTCCTGGTCAATAAGGGTGATGTCAGGGACGGTGTGGTAAAGGGTGTCATTGCCCTTGATTTCCATATTTCCCATGTAAGGTAACCTGTCGGCCTCATGACTGCATGCACTTGCACAAATCACCACAAGGGAAAACAAGACTACACGGAGTTCAACACTTTTATAATGCATCATCATATTATTTTGGGTAGGCAGCTATCCAGGTCTGAGCTTTTTCGATAGCACCCAGCATGTCTTCTTTTACTTTATTGATTTTCTCTAACTCCTTCTCATAGAAGGGCTTTAACTGGTCCTCCTGTAAGGTAACTTTAGTATCACTATATGATTTCATCCAATCCCACATTCCTTGTTCCGCCAGTTTCAATGCACCCTGCACTTCTTCAAAACCTGCAGGAGTATTCAGTTTTCCAGATTCTTCTTCCTTAAACCTGGACTTAATCTCCCTTAGTTTTGCAGAGAGGTCATTAATGTCTTTCATTTTAGGCATAACCTCATCATGAATCGCCATTACCTCCTTTTCCAATGCTTGAAGATCCTGAGAAGCTCCAGAAGTTCCATCTTTCTCAGAAGAAGCACCAGGCTTGCATGAAAAAAGAAGGGAGACAATGAGCAAGAAAAACGGTAAAACCCTCATGTGCGTAATTTGTTTTAATTCTGCGCAAAGATAACCAGCTAACCCGTTAAAAATAAAGGCAAGTGTCGCCCCAATTATGAACAGATCTATAGTTTGGTTCCGTCAAGATCTCAGGTTACATGACAATGAAGCCTTATTGGAGGCAATCAGGAATGTAGATGAAGTGTTGCCGGTTTATGTTTTTGACAATAAACCCCATCGGACAGGTTTGGTGAGAGCGCAGTTTTTGATAGAAAGCGTTGCTGACCTTCGCCGTTCATTAAGACGTGTGGGCTCAGACCTGATCATCAGGGTAGGTGATCCGGCTGAAATCCTCTACAAACTTGCACTTGAGACCAAAAGTCAGTGGGTCTATTGCAATCGCGAACGTACCAGCGATGAAGTGGAAGTTCAAGACAGGCTCGAACAAAAACTATGGACCATTGGACGGGAGTTGAGATTTACTCGTGGCAAAATGCTCTTTCATACAGCGGATCTTCCTTTCCCGGTAACACAATGCCCGGATCATTTTGTCGTGTTCAGAAAATCAGTAGAACACATAGTCCATGTTAGACTCCCATTTGATATTCCAGATCATTTTCCACCCATTCCATCCGGGCCGGAAGCAGGTGCAATTCCTGAATTAAGAGTGATTTCAGATTACTCAACAGACAAGGTTGATCATTATTTTGATGGTGGAGAATCACCTGCCTTGAAAGCGCTTCATCATCCTGGAGGCCATCAGGAGCTTTCTTTTTTTACAGATGGTGGAAGTGTTTTATCCCCTTGGATCGCGATGGGTTGCCTGTCGCCTAAAAAAGTGTTTTATACTTCTTTTGAAATGGACAATGGGGGAGAGCAGATCCGTAATCATTTGCTTTATCGGGACTACCTCAGGTTAATGGCAAAGAAATATGGTGACCGTATTTTTTATGCATCAGGTATTTATGGGCATAAAATATCGATCAAAAGAAATAAGGAAGTTTTTAATCAATGGAAATCAGGGAATACCGGAGTGCCAATTATTGATGCCGCCATGAACCAATTAAATCAAACCGGCTGGATACCTGAAGTGCTCAGAAAAATAGTCGCCGGATACCTGGTTCGTGTGCTAAAACAAGACTGGAGACTTGGTGCAGCCTGGTTTGAATATGCCCTTATTGATTATGATCCATGCAGTAATTGGCTTTCATGGCAAAACATCGCCGGATTAGGCCCGGATGTCAGAGATGACAGGATCATTCATTATGATGCACTAGGGAAAAGATTGGACCCTGATGGAGTTTATGTCACGACTTGGAATAGATAAGCTCTCAGCTCTCAGCTCTCAGCTTTCAGTTTGTCATAAACCAAATACCGAATACCGCTCACTGCTAGTTTCTAACTGCTCAATTCAACAGATCAAGAGAGGCCACTATTTAAAAGTAGTGGCAATTCAAAACCTGGCATTGTTGCCAGGTTTTGTCTCTCATGAATTTCTGCTAATTGCTAGTTTCTAACTGCTCACTTTCAACAAACCATCTTTCATCTCATAGACATGATCACTCAATGCGGCAAGGTCTGTGTTGTGTGTAACAATGACAAGGCTTTTTCCCATATCTGTAGTGATGCTTCGCAGTAATTGATGAACCTGGATGGAGGTTTCGGTGTCAAGATTTCCTGAAGGTTCATCAGCCAGGATGATATCTGGTTCGTTCATCAGTGCTCTTCCGATAGCTACTCGTTGTTGTTCGCCACCAGAAAGCTGGTTTGGTTTATGCGTTGCTCTTTCGGATAAATGAAGGTATTTCAATAGTTCCTCAGCCCTCCGAAAAGCGTCTTTTTTCTTCAATCCGGTGATCAGGGCCGGCATGGCTATATTCTCCATGGCGGTAAACTCCGGAAGTAAATGATGAAACTGGAATACAAAGCCCAAATGCTCGTTGCGGAGCTGGGCGAGTGGTTTACTGCCAAGACCGTTGACCGGGATACCACAAATACTTACAGAGCCCAAATCAGGGGCATCTAATGTGCCAAGGATATGCAGAAGGGTACTTTTTCCGGAGCCTGATTTACCCACAATGGAGACCATTTTCCCTTTCTCTATAGTAATATCCACCCCTTTGAGGACATCAAGAGTACCATACCGGCGGTGGATGCCTTTGGCTTCTATGGCATTAGTGTAGGTTTTCGCTCCATTCATCTAGCCTCAAATTTGCGAAATATGTTGCATACCAGCCCTGAAACCAGATGGCCTTATTTGGGGTTTAAGTCCTTAATTATGGCCGAAAACACTATTTTTGTACCCCCGCCTGATCGAGAATATGAAAATTCTGTTCCTCTGCAAAAAATTCCCTTACCCCCTGAAAGATGGAGAATCTATCGCGGTAAGCAATTTATGTAAGGAATTGAAAGCCCTTGGTTGTGATCTTTCGCTGTTGAGTATGAACACCAGCAAACATTACAGTGATCCGGCAGCACTTCCGGCTGATTACAATTATTTCACCTCCATCCATACCGTAGACGTTGACAATGCTATCAAGCCATGGAGTGCGTTTACAAGTATCATTAATGGGGAGTCTTATCATATCCGCCGATTTAAATCAGGTGCATTCAGAGCTAAACTGATAGAGATACTCCAGAATGAAACATTTGATATCATCCAGTTAGAGACATTGTACCTGGCTCCTTACATTGATACCATTCGAGCTTACTCCAATGCAAGGATTGTTATGCGTGCCCATAATGTAGAGCATGAAATCTGGGAGCGCATTACACAGAATACAGGTTCTAATTTCCGCAAACTTTATCTCGCCTATCTCACCCGGAAACTAAAGACTTACGAAATCGAACAGTTTCCAGCCTATGATTACCTGGTCACACTGACAGAAAGAGATCTGCATCACTTCCTGGCCAAAGGGTATGCAAATGGTGCTTCTTCAGCACCAATAGGTTTTGATATTAATGCTTATCCCTTGACCAAGTCGACATTTGGTCCAAAAATGTCCATCTGTTTTATTGGATCCCTTGATTGGATGCCAAACCAGGAAGGGTTAGAGTGGTTTCTGACGAGGTGCTGGCCAAAAATTCATGAACGTTGGCCGAACATCACCTTCCATATAGCTGGTAGAAATACACCAATAGCTCTGCTTGAGAAAAGAATGCCAAACGTGACGGTTCATGGTGAAGTAGCAGATGCAACTGCATTTATTGGCCAACACGCCGCGATGATCGTGCCCTTATTTTCCGGCAGTGGTATGCGTGTAAAAATTGTCGAAGGTATGATGATGGGTAAGATGATCATCACCACTTCTCTTGGTAAAGAAGGGATTGAAGGAAAAGATAAAGAAGATTTTCTTGTAGCAGATAATGAAGAACAGTTTGTAGAAGCGATACAATTGTGTGTCGAACAACAGGAATTGGCAAACACAATCGCGAAAAAGGCGCAGGAAAATGCTAGGCAACAATTTGACACCAGTCTTGCTGCTAAAAAAATCCTGGATATTTATCAAACCTTACTTGGCTACGAAGGACGTGCGTCAGGGAAAGCAACCATTAAAAACCTCATCCCTTAATTCACCTCATTAAGCGTGCGAATCGTATTTGTGGCATCACGTTTTCCTTACCCGGTTGAAAAGGGAGACAAGCTTAGGGCTTTTCACCAGATCAGGTTGTTAAGTGCAGATCATGAAATTCATCTTGTGGCCGTTTCGCATCACGCTATAGCACCTGAGTATATCCGGGCTATGCAACCATATTGCAAATCAATCCGCATTTTTAGAATCAATAAATGGTTGCTGCCTTTTCAATTGCTGCTTGGTTGGTTTGAAGGTTTGCCTTTGCAAATCAGTTACTTCCTGGACAAGACGATCAAGAGAAAAGTGCAATACCATATCATCCATCTGGAACCAGATCATGTGTTCTGCCAATTGATCCGCGCTGCTCCATATGTCAGGGCATTACCTTTTCCCAAAACCCTTGACTACATGGATGTGTTTTCTGTGGGAATGCTTCAATTAGCTGAACGCACAAAGCCATTCGGCTTTCTTTTTAAATGGGAAGCTGCCCGGTTGGCTGCTTATGAAAGGACGATTTATAAAGATTTTGATCACCACACGATTATTTCAGTTCAGGACCGTAATCGTCTGAAACTGGCTTCGAGCGATCATGTGGCAGTCATCCCTAATGGGGTAGATTCTTCTTTCTTTTCTTTTCATGCGCATCGGGCTCAGGCATATGATGTTGTTTTTGTCGGCAACCTGGGATATGGTCCAAATAAAGAAGCTGCTTTGTACCTGGTCAATACATTACAACCGGAACTTCTTAAGATGGGATTAAATATAAATATCCTGCTGGCAGGTGCGCGACCCGGAAATAAATTGAAACGGTTAGCACAACCAGGAAAAGTTGCTGTGAAAGGTTGGGTAGAGGATATCCGTGAAGCCTATGCGGATGGCCGCATTTTAGTGGCGCCTATGTTTTCAGGCCTTGGCCAGCAAAACAAGATTCTGGAAGCCATGGCGATGGGGTTGCCTTGTGTGACAAGTACCATGGTGAATAATGCGATAGGTGCGGAAGAAAACCGGGAGATCC
>DASXWI010000686.1:0-2510 GCA_036503755.1 Saprospiraceae bacterium
TCACTCGAGCCATAGCTATTTTCAATCAACATCATTAATAAAACAATAGTTGGTCCCCCAATTATCGACAATAACCAGACTTTAATGGGGTAATATAAATCTACATGCTTTATCATTTTAATTGCATATAACTTGTTTATACCTGCACTTGCATGAGGGAAAATTACGCAAATCCACCCTTTTTCAATTGGATACCTGCACTTTTTAAGTAAAGATGTATTGCAACAATCCTCCCGCAACACACCTACTTAGACCTGCATTGCCCATCCTTGTGCTACAACTCAACCACCGCGTAAGTGAACTTAGGCTTAACAAAATCTACGCCCCCTGGATAGGGGGAAGGGGGTTAGCAGGATCAAAAGAAAAAAGTCGCACGGCTTTACCTATTCTTCGCAATCGTCGCCAACAAGCCACCCCTGGTTCTGTCATCAAGCAACTGCCAGAACATGATGCCTCCAAGTTTGTGTGCAATAGCATATTCCATCTTAAGGCCAAGTGACAAACGGTCATCATACGTAGCCACAAGTCGCCTTGACTGATTAATCGCATATGGTGCGAAGGCTTCACTATCCCATTTTTTCTGAAATCCATTGTTCACGGAAAGGGAATCACTGATTTGACTGAACGAAAATCCATGTGAAAACTTACCAGGCATATATAACTCAACCGGGTGACCTTCATCAATCTTAAAAAACCGTCCATAAAAAGCAGCACCTATGACGATCTGATTGGATGGCACACCAGCCTTTAAAAGGAGCTGTACCGCATGATCTGTGGATTCGGTTTGCAACGGAGTCGAATACAAAGGCGTATGATGCCCACTCACCGTACTATATCCATGCACTAGATCATAAGTCATGATATTGATGAAATCTGTGTACTTCACCACTTCTTTCCATTCAATAGATGTGTTGATATACTCTGAAAATCCTCCTGCAGCAAAACTGAGCTCAAAGTCAGGCCCATTGACATTTCTGAGTTCACGGAGCAGTGCAGTAAAATTGGCCTTGTCCTCCGGTCGAAAGGTATGTCCCGGCACGCCTTTAATCGCAGGATACTCCCAATCCAGGTCAATACCGTCTGTTTCAAAATAGGTAGTGAGTTCCTTGACGGATTGTGCAAATTCAGTGCGACCAGCAGGAGTATTAAAAACATCCGAACATGTTTCACAGCCACCCCAACCGCCAAGCGAAAGCATCACTTTCAATTCCGGATTTGTGCGCTTCTGTTGCACCATACTCTTGATGGTTGCACTATCTGCTGCAGAACCGATCGACAGCCGGTTTCCCTTGAGGCGACCGAAACCAAAAATGAGATGGGTGAGTTCGTAGGTATCGAAGCTATCGATAGGTATCGCCGAACCGCTGTAATACCCTACGACTCGAAATCCCGGAGGAGCCTGGGCGTAGCTAAAGCCATATATTCCTGTAAATAGTGCGACAAGGAGGAGGATAAAATTATTCGTGTGTTTCATCATGTGCTTATAAGATTAAGTCATTTCACTAGCCCGTAAGCTCTTTTCAATTTAATACATCACTTTTATTATACAATCTCAACCATGAATTGTGTTCGCACGGAGTAAAAAGGAGGCACCACGGAGCACACGGAGACTTAATATAATGTCATCCCTTTGCATTCGCTTTAGTGCTCCTTAAATTCTCAATACCCTTGGCTCTATGCTCTATGCCCTATGCCCTCTGACCTATGCCCCATGCCCTATGCCTCATGCCCTATGCTTTCTGCCTAAGTTAGCCTCTTTCAGCCAACTTTCAAAGTACCCCTTTCTCATTATCTTGCTGTCCAAAGGCTTGTATGCTTATGAAACAGTTGATTTTATTCCTTCTCCTCTTGTCTTCCTCCTTGTTGCATAGCCAAAAGACGATCATGCCGGCACAAACACTGGCTGCCATTCAAGTGATCCGGAAGGACCTCAATCAAAACAGAAGCGTTCCTTCTCAAAAAACGGTGGACTTCTACCCTATCTACAAAGTAAATGGCCAGTTTCAGATAGCCGTCCTCTGTAAAATAAACAGTGACTTCCGGAAAGATCAAGCAGTATCAGATGGTTTGGAGGTGGGCACGATCATCGGACAAATTGCTACGATGCGCATTCCGATTTCCTTGCTTCGTGAAGATTTCGATTACCCGGGAATCGAGTATCTGGAAGTGGCTGAAAAGATCGCACCTGAACTGGATGGCGCATTGGTTGACAGCCGGGTAAACCTTGTGCACCAGGGAGTGGATTTACCTCAACCGTTCACCGGGAAGAATGTATTGATCGGCGTCGTTGACTGGGGATTTGATTATACCCACCCGATGTTTTATGATACCAGTCTCAGCTACACCCGAATCCTCGCGGCATGGGACCAGGTGAAAGTCAATGGAACACCACCTTATGGTTTTTCACATGGCGCTTTGTATGCCAGTCCAACTGAACTTGCTCTCGCTGAGCACGACACTGTATCACCATTGACAGATTACCATGGCACACACGTAGCAGGTATAGCAGG
>DASXWI010000687.1:0-6498 GCA_036503755.1 Saprospiraceae bacterium
TGCCGTGAAAGACTCCTCTCCCATCTTGAATTGCGGCAAGCCTGCCATTTTACCAAGGCTATCCGGCAAGCCTTGAGCAGTTGCTATACTGCTGTCGAGATCAACCACGATATAATCAGCGGTAAGTGAAAGGTCCTTATAACGAACATAAGCATCACCAAACAGATGGACCTTCCTTGTGATGTTGTCCAGATAATTGCTGTCAGCAGAGCCATATTCCACCGTAGCATCGAGGCTATCCGGGGACATTACGATGGCTGCGCTTTTGTCAGATTGCTGGGAAGGTGGAGGAACAAAAGTGTCTGTCCGGATGCTATCAGGGAGATATTTTGCCTTTAGCGGGTTAAATAACGGGTCTTGCGCATAGCTGGAGATGGCTATAACATTGATTATCAACAGGGTGAGTATGTGTCGTATGTGCTTCAATCCGCTATTGGACCTTAACCGGTAAAAAATAAGTCATTTGGATAAATCGTTCTGAATGCACCTTGTTTGGGTATTGACCCGCGAAGAAAGGGTAAATTTTTATACAAAATCCATTTGAACATTTACTTACATATTATTACTTTTGCTAATGTTATCCATCTGGTCAAAGGTATGAAGATTTGGTACGGTAGTAAAACTTCAACAAGACGCTTCCCTGCAATTACGGTTTTGCTTTTAACGCTGGCAATGGGCTTTTCCATATCCCTTTCTGCCCAGGAACCCTATAAAATACGGAAAGTTGTGATTGATCCAGGGCACGGAGGAAAAGATCCCGGCTGCCATGGAAATCACTCCCGTGAAAAGGAAGTAGCACTCAATATCGCCTTAGACCTTGGCAAAAAACTCAAAACCACGTATCCTGATATTCAAGTCATCTTTACCCGCGACACCGACATTTTTGTTCCGCTTAATGAAAGAGCGGCGATTGCCAACCGAAATAAAGCCGATTTATTCATCTCCATTCACTGCAATTATATCAGTGTTCGCAACCGGGCAACTGGTTCTGAAACTTATGTCTTAGGCTTGCATCGTGCGGAGGACAACCTGGATGTAGCCAAACGGGAAAATGCTTCCATCCTGCTTGAAGACAATTATGAAAAGACATACGATGGCTTCGACCCCTATTCTCCAGAAGGCCATATCATCTTGTCCATGTTCCAGAATGCGCATCTTGAACAAAGTATTCTCTTTGCCACGTACGTTGAAAATTCATTTAAAAAGCTGGCAAGGCTCAATAGCCGTGGGGTAAAGCAGGCAGGTTTCCTTGTTCTTCGTGAAACGACAATGCCAAGCGTGCTGATCGAGACTGGTTTTCTGAGTACGGATACTGATGAAAACTACCTCATGAAACCAGAGAACCAGGAAGAAATGGCTACGGCCATCCTGAAGGCGTTTTCCAATTATAAAAAAGATATGGAGGATTACCCGGAACCTGAAGCTACCAATATTGTCCACACCAAGGAAAACAATGGAACCAAAGGAACACAGGGAGATACAATAGCATACTCACCAAAGGCAAAGCTGGATATTGCTTACCGGATTCAGATTGCGGCTTCCTCCAAATCCACGATTGATGCCCGATATCACCAGATAGAGGACCTTGAAGTGATCAAAGAGGGTGAAATCTATAAGTTTGTCGTAGGTTACTTCAGCAGTCCAGATGCGGCCAAACCCCGCTTGAGTGCCTTAAAGGCGGATGGCTTCGAAGGAGCATTTATTGTTGCTTATAAGGACGGCCAGCGAATAAGGGCTTAAATTTCAATGGAATAATATACACTCCTCTTCAAATCCGGGGATTAACTTTGCGGACTGATTCCAAAAGACAGTTCAACAAGGAATTTCCTTAAAGGCATCAGATAAACAAGTATAAACTGCTCAGCGTGAAAATATCGAATGAGTTTAAGATCGGCTTGATGGCCATCATCGTGATCGCCCTATCCGTGTGGGGGTATAAATTCCTGAGAGGAAGAAATCTCCTCAAGCCTACGAACAATTTTTATGTCCGCTACGAAAACATCGGCGGACTCGCCACTTCTTCTGCTGTGATGATCAAAGGGATGAATGTAGGTACCGTATCCAAAGTTGAACTCGATGATGATATGCAAACGATTATTGCGACCCTCGACATCAAGAGAGGAATTCAAATTCCAAAAGATGCCGAAGCGGTGATCATCAGCACAGGTCTGATGGGTGGTAAAGCCATTGATCTTGTGGTCACTCATGCATGTTCAGGAAATGATTGTGCAGAACCTGGCACTTATCTTAAAGGAAGTGTAAAAGGCTTTTTTGATACTTTCCTTGAACCAGGACCGGATGGCACGCTAGCTAAAGTCAAAGAAAACATTGGTGAAATTCTTAACACGCTTGGAGATTCGCTGACGTCTCCTAATGCCAACAATGAAATTGCAAAAACATATACACAACTTTCGTTGCTGATTAAAAACCTGGCTTCGATTACCGGCACCCTCAATTCATCGATGGGAACGTATGACAAACATCTGAAAGGATCACTTTCCAATGTTGAAACGCTGACAAGTGCTTTAGCTAAGAATCAGCAAAAGATTGCAGATGCGATCACGCATTTGGAAAGCATCACCAGGCAATTTGATGAAGCTAATGTGGGGACAAATACAGGAGCGCTGATCACAGAAGCTCAGGCGACCATGAAAAGCCTCAATGCTACTGCAACAGAAGCCAATAAATCTTTTGCTGACCTCGCCACTGTCATGCAAGGCCTTGAACAAGGAAAAGGCAGTCTAGGTAAATTGATCAAGGATGACGCTCTGTATGACAATCTGACCCATACTACGCATAATCTTGATCTGCTCCTTCAGGATATGAGACTCAATCCTAAACGGTATATCAGTGTATCTGTGTTTGGCAAGAAGCAGTCGGAGTACGCCGTACCGGAAGATGATCCCGCGAATCAGTAATCTGTAATCTGTAATCAGTGAGCGGTGAGCAGGGAGTTGTGAGTGGTGCTTGTACTGAGCGAAGTCGAAGTATGAGTTGTGAGTTTTTAGCAATGCGTAATTCGTAATCTAATAATTCGTAATTAAATTATTTTCTCCACGCTACTCCATGCTATCTCGACCTGGAAGTAAGAGGATTAATCAGCTACTTTTGCGAAATTGAAGCCTCCACCTCACTTGGTCACATCAGACAGAAAAGCATTCTTCATTTTTCATTCTTCATTTTTCATTCTTCATTTTTCATTCTTCATTAAACTCCTTTGCCTGGGAAAAATACAATTCGAGATCGGCCTCAGGTTCGAGTCCAAGCCGATGCCTCAAACGTTGACGTGCTTTGATCACGCTATTGGGAGCAATTCCTAAGAGGGATGCTGCATCTTTATTGGAAACCTGAAGCCGACATAGTGCTGCCATACGAAGATCAGCAGTAGTCAGATCATTCGACTTTTCTTTCAGAGTATAAAAAAATCCGGGATACACCTTTTCAAATAGTGCCTTAAAACTATCCCAATCCTCATCAGTTAAAATAGCATGATGTGATAATTCGGAAATACGCGCCATTTGATCTTCGTTCACTTCCCGCTCCAGCAATTGAGATTGCAGCGTTTCTACAAGGGCTGTTTTCTCACGAAGATTACGAGTGAATTGAGTTAATTGTTCTTTGGCCAACAATGCATCTTGCTCTGCAGCACGCCTTGCATCGAGGGCTTCCTTACTGCGCATTTTGTGCTTGAGCGTCCGGCGATTGAGGATCATCACTACCACGAGAGCCAGAAGGATGATCAATATGAGTATAAAATTCCGGATTAGCGCAACTCTCTTTTTTTCTTTATTCAGATTGATGATCGTATGCACATACTCCTGGTTATCCAGGCGCATCAACACATTTTCGGTTCTGCTATCAGAAGCTTTCTGCTCGATCGAATCATGCAGTACCAGGAATTTTTCAAGGTAATAACTGACACTATCTGCTTTGCCTAAACTGCCGAATACTTTTGTAAAGGTGTACAATGTATTGGCCATATAAACCGGATGGTAGGATTTATGCAACAAGTCCTCTGCTTCCCTGGCCTTACGCAAGGCTTCTGTTGCTCTGCCATAATGCAAGTCGATTCGGGCCAACCATTGAAGGGAATTGGCTGCATTATCCAACTGGTTGGAAACAAGGCTCTGTTCGTAATCCAATGACAACATGACCTCTGCAGAATCGTATCGCTCCATTTTGAAATATACATCTCCTTTATTGCCGATAATAATTCCTTTCCAAAACTCATCATGGAGCTTCCCGGCCATGACATAGGCACTATCAAACGCAATAAAGGCTGAATCTAATTCATCAATTTTATGATAGGCTAGGCCCATCGTATTCCAGCAAAACATTTTAAATATCAATAAGGCAGAATCTTCAGGATTGGAGAGATCACGATTATAGGATTCCAGCACTTTGTACGAAGTATTGATGCAATCCCTATACTCCCTGGAATGGAAATAGCCAAAGGATAAATTATAGAGATTTCCGGAATGCGAAGGAAGGTTTTCGCTGCCTAGCTTTTCAAAGAGCTCATCAGCCATGAGACCATGCAAAATCGATTGGCCATACTTATTCTGCAGCGCATAATTTGAACAAAGCTGTGTGTGAATCTGATACTGGAGAAATTCATCCTCAATCTCATAGGCCAGGGGTAACGCTTCCTGCAACAATTCAAAATTCGTTTTTCCACCTGCACAATGTTTAAGATAGGCTCCATTCATCCAGACTTCAAGATTCAGTATATTAATCCGGTATCGTTTATTTTCAGAGGGGATCCTCTCCTTGAAAGTGGTAAGTACCCGGCAATAGACATCCAGCGTCAACTTATTTAATTCCGAAGCCACTGCATAAAATTTTTCTGCCCGTAGATCCCTCTTTACGGAAAGTTCTTTAACCCATTTTTCAATAGGTAGATTCGAGGATTGAGCCTTTCCAGGCATTAAGGTGCAGAAAACACCAAGAATGAATAGAGAACTCCGGAGCAAAACAATGGATTTCAGATTGAATTCCATAGCGAGGCATATACAGTTGTATACCTTTATTTTCAATACACAAAAGTTAATCAAGGGAAATGTTGTAAAACTCAATGCAATATAAGCATACATGGTTTTGCACCACCTTGCATACTGATGTAATAGAAACCTGCAGTCCATGATTCAGTTGGAATTGTGCATTCAGTTGTAAAGGCATTGACCGGTACCCGCATAATTAGTTTACCGGATTGATCATGTATTGAAATTTCATCTGCACCCACCAAAGGTTGAGCAAATATTAATTTAGTTTCATGACCTGCAACCACAGGGTTAGGTGAAATTAAAATCTGCTGAACATCCGAATGTTCGGGCTCTGGAGACGCACTAATAAAATCGAGAGAGACATCATCAATCCATAAAGATGAAGGTTGTGTACTATCAGACGGCCGGTTACTATAAAAGGCAAGACTCAACTTATCATGCTCAGTGTCAATCGGGATAAAATAACTGATCAGAAAATCAAATGAAGTATATGTTTCTACAGAACTGAGTTCGTATACCGTTGACAAAAGGACGGAATCCGTCTGTGTAGTTTCATTTTTCCTGAGCACCTTGATTTCTACAATTCCACGGGCATCTGGATCTGCTGTTTCCATTTTATACCAGCCCTTAATCCTGTTGGGAATAAGATCCAGATCATATCCATCCTTTGGTTGCATTTGCAATGTGCTGAATTGATAATTTGCATTGCCAAGCAATAATACACCGGGCTTATATTCATCAAAAATGAAAACGCTCTTTAATAATGCTGCATAAGTACCTGAATAGGATGCATCCGACTTATAAACGGAAAAAGAGCAAAATTCAGTGATCGGATTGGATGTAGACCATCCCTCGGGATATTCCCAGTTATATGGTGGATTAGAGGTGTCATGGATCCATGTTTCAAATTCATGGACCAACTGGGAATTCAGTTTGTCCAAACTGATTGACAGGAAGATAAGAATACAGTATACCGTTTTCATCAATGTTGTAGTTCAAATAATCGCCAGGCAATGTTGTTATTGTGAGTCGCCAATTCCAATAGATTTGTGGGATTAGTATTAAAATCCGGATCATCAGGGGAAACAATCCTCGCGAGGATGCCCAGGTTGACAGGTCCCGAAGAATAAATAGCAGGATCAAAAGTAGGATCAAATTTGATCGTCCCTTCCCATACGTCACGATAATATAAAATCGGAATATTGATCTCGCCAAACTTACCACCGGCCTTTATCTGGTTACCACCGATATCTACATAAAACTCATGCCAATTGTCCGGCCATGTCAATCCTTCCGGTGCTGAAGAAAAATAAGCTTCTACTTTTGCTGTCTGCGTGGTATTGCACCCAATCTTCGTCACTTTGATTTCCAGTGCAGCTTGATTCGGTAGAGAATAATTAAAATAATCCGGTCTGTAATGCAACGGTCTGCTATTCCGCAAAGCAGGGCTTTTCCAGGATGGTAGATTGATTTCATTCGGTTCCTCGCCAACATC
>DASXWI010000688.1:0-4462 GCA_036503755.1 Saprospiraceae bacterium
CATGTTGCATTGCAAGATTACAAGACATGGTTACCTGCCGCTATGTTGGGGGATTTCAATGCCAGTTTTGGACAAGGATTGATCATGCATTCCGGGTTTGGTGCAGGTAAGAGCAGCTTTGTTACTAACGTCAAAAAATCCGGGAACCCGCTCAGACCATTTACCTCTGTGGAGGAAAATAATTTTCTCAGGGGAGCTGCGGTATCCCTCCGACCAGTAGATGATCTAACAATTACTTTGCTGGTGAGTTCACACAAGCGAGATGCGAATTTACTGAATGACACTATCTATGATACTGAGGGATATCCTATTCCCACTAACAAGATATCCAGTCTTCAAACTTCAAATCTACATCGTACTGAATCCGAGATCGCAGATGAAGATGCTGTTGATTTGACACAAGCAGGCATCAGCGTAGGATTTAAAAAACCC
The DNA here is from genome assembly GCA_036503755.1 of Saprospiraceae bacterium. Lineage (GTDB taxonomy): Bacteria > Bacteroidota > Bacteroidia > Chitinophagales > Saprospiraceae > Opimibacter. The sequence continues at coordinate 433 of DASXWI010000688.1, forward strand.
AGGGCGCAAATTGCTTTCAATGCACTCCATTCACGGTTGAGTGCACCTTTAAATCGTAATCCTGAACTTTATAACCAGTATTATTTCAGAGGGGATCGATTGACCAATGCCAGTGTGGATTATGGAGCATGGTTAGGTGGGATGCATGTATTTGGTGAAACGGCCATGAGTGATAATGGAGCATTTTCTACGCTCAATGGATTAATGGCCGGACTTGACAGGCATGTGACAGCTGCTGTTGTATTCAGGTCGTATGCAAAGGATTACCAGGCACTCACGCCAAATGCGTTTGGAGAGAGTTCGCTTGCCAATAATGAAAAAGGATTGTATACCGGGATAGAAATTACTCCCGGTCCTAAATGGAAAATTCAGCTTTACCAGGATATATGGTCTCATCCATGGCTGCGATCAAAAGCGGATAGTCGGTCTGAAGGAACTGAATATTTTGGACGCATTACATATACGCTAAAACGTAAGCTAGAGGTCTATGGACAATATCAGAATAAACTGAGCCGGATTAATTCCAGGCCGGTAGGAGACCTGATTGCACAGGTAGTGGATCAGCATCGATCTCATTTCAGGCTTCACTTCAATAATATGTTGACAAAGGGAATTCAATTGCGGACAAGGCTGGAGTGGACTTTTTACACTATTGCTGAAAATAAACAGGAAGGATTTCTGATGTATCAGGATGCAGTGTATAGTCCGATTGCTTCACCATGGACCTTTAGTGCACGAATGGCAATATTTGAAACAGATGATTATGATTCGAGGTCGTACACGTATGAGAATGACTTGATTTATTATTATTCGATTCCTTCCTTCAGTGGTCGGGGATCAAGATTCTACCTCAATGTCCGCTACAGAGGCATTCGTAATCTTACTGCAGAACTAAAATTCGCGCAAACGCGGTACTTAGACCAGCTCTCCATCGGCAGTGGACATGATGAAATTGAAGGAAATGTAAGGTCCGAGATAAGGGCTCAACTGATTTACCGATTTGAGAATTGAAATTTCCCAACTCAATGGAATATTTCGCACGGAGGAAAAAGGAGCAGCCACGGAGTGCACGGAGGCCAAATTCAACAGATTATCGATTAAGTAACCTGCTATGATCATAGATTAATCGTGTTATTCCTTCTCTAAGTAAATCAACATTGAAATTTATTAATAAACCAACTTCCAGGCCAGTAAATCTAAGGTAGGTAATTACTGTCTTAGAATGGACTGGGGCAATTGCTTCTACAGATTTCAATTCGAGAACAACTAAATTTTCAATTATAAGATCTGCCCTGAAACCAAGACCCATTTCTTCATCCTCATACCGAACTTTGATACCCTGTTGTCTTAGAAAATTGATTCCTGCCCTTCTTAATTCAATACAAACTGCTTCTTCATAAACAGATTCAAGTAACCCTGGGCCTAGAATGGAATGGACCTTTATACAAATGCCAATAAGCCGAGACGTTAAATCCTCGTGTTTCATTTGGTGAAGCTTTAAAGTAAATAGGAAATTAGGGATTTGACCATTCCAAGTCAAGTCACTTCGTTGAAAATTCTAAAATAGCTTGCACTTCATTCAAGGCTCCGTGTACTCCGCGGCTACTCCTTTTTGCTCCGTGCGAAATAAACTTTGTGAGGAATACAAACTAAATGAAATTCTATGTCAAAACCCATCTACTGGAAGCTGGTAGCTGGTAGCTGGTAGCCGGAAGCTAAAATTCTGAGATCTGACTGCTTATTTCAAACTATCAATCGGTACCAGGTTGATATAATCCCAATAGGAGGTGACATTGACGATTTTCCAGGTGGTGCCCATTTTCTCCATGAGGCGGGTTTCGAGGCTATGGGTGTAGGCATTCATCTGAGGATTGCTGTTGTATTGATCCCAGGTGAGGTAAGCAAGTGTTTCATTGAAAAATTTCACTTTCATATTTCTGCGCTCCACTTTTGGATGGCTGCTGCCTCCTGGAGGAACAGGATTATCCTGGATGTATTTCCCGGCGTTTTGATTTATCGCAGGCCAACCTACCTTGGCATCAAAAGTACCATCCATCCTGTTCCATGCCTGGAATGCATAATCTACATGCGCATAGTGTGCTTTCCAGCATTCATAATCCCGCGCAAAAAAACAAGCCGTCTCATTATCGATTACAGCAACAATGGTCTCTGTCTCCGCATTCTGGTCAAAGGTAGCAGGAGTTGTGGTCACCACTGGACCGGCATCATCTTGTTTACAGGAAAGAATAAAGAACAGGCTACTAAAAAAAAGTTTTGTAATCCGGGACATGGCTCAAATGTTATGGACGAAAGATAAGGAAATGCATTTAAGGTGGAGGATATCAATACTATTCATCTAATAAAGAATTTAGCTTATCCCGCATATCTCCAGGTCGATCAGCATTTCCTTCAATGATGATGCCTTCCTTATCAATCAACACATAACGCGGGATACCCACCACAGCATATTGTTTTGAGATATTTGAATCAAAACCGCCTGGAGAGTGCAATTGCATTCCTTGCATTTTCTTATCAACAATATACTTTTTCCATCGCTCCTGGTCATCATCAACAGATACTGCGAGAAAGACAACGTCTTCCCCTTCAAACAGGTCAATCAGTTTTTCCATATTCGGAATTTCTGCTACGCATGGTCCGCACCATGTAGCCCAGATATCCAGGTACACGATCTTGCCGCGGAAATCATTTAATGAGTAGGATTTGCCGGTGGCATCCGTTGCTGTAAAATCAGGTGCTTTATTACCTGTCCCCAACTTACTAATGGTCGTGACAACACTATCTAATGCATGGATGTACTTCCCATTCGGGAAAGCAGCTTTATATCGACGGAAAACCGGGCCAACAGTCGATGTATCATTGTAGGAATTCAATTGTTCATAAATCATATTGGCATAGGCATAATCAAGCACATCACCTTTAAGATTTTTAACAATATATTCTTCTGTCAGTTTTAACTGGTCCCCAAGAGTATCATTGACAAGTTGCTTGATGACTTCGTGCTGGATGTAAGAAGAAAGAAACGTAACATAAAAAGAAGAGGTTAATGCTTCAGGATTGTCAATCTTGACCTGGTCAAGGAAAGCATAGGAACTAACCTTCATCGGTGTATCCATTGAAACACGATTAACATACCTGTGCATCATTGGGTAATTCAACTTTTCGTAAGCCCATTCATATTGAATTTCCGCTTGCTGGTAACGCAGAAATTCATCTTTACAATTATCTCCTGCAATGGAGTTGCTGTAAGACTTTTCTAAAAGTTGGGTTTGCGCATTTCGCAGAGAATCCACCAAAATTCCAAAATCCTCCTCAGATAGTTTATAAACCGAGCCATCAGTGATGGTTGGATTGAGCATCCTCTGAGCGAGATATGCATTTCGCTCAACTCCCCTTCCCTGGTATTTGAGCGTCTCGTCAAATTCCCTGGTATCGAGATAAAGATGAAGATCATCTCCTGGACATAGGTATAGCTCTGTGATCTCATCACCATGATAAAAAGTAACTGGCCCCGGATTAGGCCAATCAAAGGTCATTTTAAAATCACCTTTCTTATTGATCACACCGCTATCAACCGTAACCTCAGCATATGTAATGTAGTCACTGTAATGACGTAGATATACTTTCTTGCCTTTAGGATCATCGATATGTCCTTTGAGTGTAGTGACTTGAGCAACAAATTGGCTTGTAGACAACAAGAGGAACAAGGCAAAAAGGAGGCAAGACTTCATAGGGATAATATTTAAATAAAGACTAACTAAGTTTCTTTTAAACAAATTCAAAATACAACTATTACCGTACAAGCGTAACTGTTGATATGTGCTCCCCCGGCTTCCCTGTTGCCAAATCCGAAAATCTCATGTGAATAATAAAAACACCTGGATCCATAGATTTTCCCCGGAAGGTTCCATCCCAATATGCATCAGCGGATTGACCCTCAAATATTTTCTCTCCCCAGCGGCTAAAGATCGTCCAGGTTATTTCACTGATACCATAGGCTTCAATAAAAACA